>NZ_JBEONS010000003.1:0-193631 GCF_040544395.1 Pedobacter sp. CG_S7
TTAGTTTTGCAGAGCGTCTTACTTCAAAGTATTCATCATACTGTTTAGAAAATACGTTTGCCTCACCTCTGATCTTAATGTGGCGAATGATAGATGTATCTGAGCTTTTAATTAAGGAACGTTCCACAATGGCCTTTTTACTCTTATCATTAACACTAAAACGATAACTCCTAAGTTTCTTTGTAGTAAAGTATTTCCTAAGAGTCCATCTACTTCCTTTTTTAGGATGCCTTCTTTTTGCCCAACTCCAAAGTTTTAACCAGATTTCATGGTCAACTTTATCGAACGTGGATTTAGCTACAATTGACCGGTGGTAGTTTGCCCATCCTTTGATAATTGGGTTGAGGATTCCGATGAGTGACAATTGGTTCCTAAAACCAAACTTGTTTTAACCTTGATCATGAATGGCAAAGACAAACTTCCTGTTAATGAAATTATAATTTATAAAGCTTTTGTTGAAGGAAAGTGATTATCCTGAAAATGAGCGGAGAGCGGATTCGTGCATATTTAAGCGATTTTTTCATATAAGATAATCAATAAAATTAGTCTCAATGAAGGTCTTTCATGTTTGGCACATTATCTCAAAGACCAGCTTCCATTGTTTTGATAAATACTCATTTGATTGTTTTCCATTGGATCTATGATCATAAGGTAAATCCAATTGTTATCCAGTAAGGATTTCAACTGACTATTTCGTTCCAAAATTTCCGATACTCTTTTTAAAGGGGCCTCAATGAAAACTGACAATCTCAGGGGTTGATGAAACATTTCTTCATCTGCACGATTAACTGATTGGAGTGGAAGACCTCTTTTCAAATCCCCTCCATTTCCCTGAACGACACCAAATTTACCGGTTACATTGTGTGTGATTTTGGACCCGCCACCGAACCTGTCATTGTCAACCGTCGAAAAGTAGTAATGGTTGTTTATCCATTGTGTGACCACCATTGGGCCTTGCATAATGCTTTCCAGAAATTTTCCTTCCGCATCTAATTTCCAGTCGTAGGAATGTAGAAAACATCTGCTCTCTAAATCAATATGTTTAGTGATACTACGTGGTGCAATTATAAAACCGGCATTCTTTGCTAAGCCCCACTCGGGTCTTGTTTCTGCCCAGTTTGAGGCCTTTTTGATGGCGTTCTTGACGCCATGACTTTTTAGCTCTAGCCTTTCTGAGATCGCAGCCTGCTGTACGGCTGCTAAGTCGCTTTTCAACGCTTTTATGGCTTTGAGATGTGAAACTGGAGCTTCAGCGTCAAAAAGGATGATCTCATCAGTGGTCGTATTGTGTTCTGCACCAATAAAGAAAGTATTGTCGGGGATGTTGATATTGAAATCTTTGCGTAGGGCAATGTTAACTTCCGGTAAGTTGGCCAGTTTGGCCAGCATTCTCGCATTGTGACGACCGGGACTTGCCGCACAGGCCCCACAATCCAAGCTTGAACCAAAGGGGTTATTTGCAGAGTGACTTGCATGGCCAGCAAAAACAACTAGTGGTGCAAACTTATGCCATCCAAGAAGGTCAAAGGCTGATTTCACAATAGCAACTTTCTCTTTTATCGAAATCCCTGCAACTTGATTAGGAGCGGAGTCGTTTGGATTAATTTCGGTTTCGCAAATCTGTTCGTGCGCAACTTTATAACTACCAGAAATTTGATGATATTCCGCTGGAAAAAGAGTTCTCCCAAACATTTTAAAACCGTAGAGGAGACCTGCACCTTCCACATAACCGAATGCAGACGGGAGCATATTCTTCATACGACTAGACAGGAATGTCGAGAATTTTGAGAAGTTAGTTTTTTGTAGAAAATCGCTGAATTCCTTTTCCTTACCAGTCTGAGCGGTTTCTGAAATGGTGTATGCAGAGGCAACGATGGGCGGACATGACTTACGTACTAATCCAGTACTTACCTCGGTATAATCTGTAGCTATTCCAAAAAAACCTGCGTAGCCAAAGGTTTCATATTTGTTTTTCTTCTCTATATGTCTTCTTATCAACTCTGATCTGGTATCAATGCAAAATACCATTTGGACAAGAGAATCTGGCTCATTTCTAGATTGTACTCCTGCATCGACTAAATTGGACTGCAACCTGGATCCTAGCTCAATTTGGAATGTTTTTTCCCATGCTCTAAGCCAGATATGCTGTACTTCAGTAAACTTAGATCTAAGTTCGGAAGCAGGATTTCTACTAACAACTTTACCATAAAGCTGTTTCGCAAGCCATAAACGAACAGCGAGGTATTCTTCTAAATTGATCGGATATTTTTGCTGCCAGGCTGAATTTTCAGCCAGTCGATACTTTATATATCCTGTCCAACCGGGAAGTGCGGCAATATGCTGCTTAAAAACATCCACCTGTTCCTGCTCATTAAATTCACTCATGAGTATGGTCAGCATCTCAGCAGCCGTTGCCGGTAGTTGTCCGGTCGAGGTATTTTCAATCTCCTGATCATACTTCGCTAATTCTCTCCAGGCTCTATAAAACCCTTTTGATCTGCCGGGCATCTCCCATTCTGCCATTCCCTCATCTAGAAAAACGCCAAGCCATTTCGCAACAATCCGGTCTAGTTGGTGGTTGGCATTTTCAGTAGTAAACGTTTTTGCAGCCTCCATTTCTGCCAGATAAAATTCAGGCTTTTGGCAGAAATCGGCTTTATTCAAAAGATCTTGAACTATGCTTTTATCAATTTTATCGGAATCCCATGCCTGGCGAAATAGATATGCTTTGGGTAAGGCCGAACAACCCATAAACTTATTTGCCTGTTGGGTGGCATCTTCGAAAGACACTCCCTCAATACCAGATAACGGATTGGAGGTTACAAAGGCATACAACGGCCAGGTTTTGCCTACTATAGCGGAAGCCTCTTCAATTTTAGTAGTAAAATTTTGAATGATCATATAGATTTTTTATTAAACATTAAGACGGTTTTTTTAAATGGTTGAGATACGTTTAAAAGCATTACATATACAAATGGTACTTTTCGATAGACACCCAGCTTCATGATAAAAAAGCTAAGGAGGAAGACTATACCGAAGGAAATTTCTAGGAAAGAAAGTGAAGATGGCACTTCCACATTAGGCATTCCTTTCATCACTTTGGTTACACCATTGTATATTAAGGCGTAACTAACTATACCGGAAAAGAACAATACTATAGGTAAAAACAACTTTTGAAAGGTGGTCATACTCTTCTGTTTCACAATATTATATGTGGCCTGACCAACAGTAATTGCCACGATGAGGGTTAAAAAAATGCTACTGTTAACTGAAGTTCCTTTACCGGTAAGAGTGGTAAAAAGTAGCGCTCCCAATAGTCCCATCACGACTACGGTTATTGCCTGTAATGGCTTTATCTGTAAAAAAGCTGGCTTTTCTGGAGCAGAGGCTTCAACACTTTCACCAGAGGAAAGGAATAAATAGGCTTTATAAAAGCCGTGTAGAATCAAGTGGACTACGGCTGCGTTGAAGAATCCCAGTCCACACTGCATGATCATAAATCCCATTTGAGCAATTGTAGAGCAAGCCAGTTTCTGCTTAACGGTTACCTGTAGCAGCTTAGTAAACTGAGCAATTATGGCTGTAATCCCACCAATAATAAACAGAATGGTAAGCGTTCCCGTTGCGAAAAAAAGCGTCGAGAACAATGTGAGCAGGATACCGGCAGCGTTGACAAAGCCAGCGTGCATTAAGGCTGATGCAGGAGTTGGGGCCGTCATCGCAGAGAGTAACCAACGGTGAAAAGGATAAATCGCCGACTGTACAATCGCTGCAAGTATGATTAGGCAAGCAGAGACTAACAATACTGATGGAGACAAAGTTCCTAGACCTGCCATTATTTCGCTTAGGCTGAAACATTTACAGTTGTAGGCCAATATTAAGATGCCTAGCGCTAAACAAAATGTTCCTGCAGCAAAATATTTGAGCGTAAACTTCGATGCCTCTTGAGCTTCCGCCCAATCCTTATCTGTTCCAATCAGTTTAGCCATAAAATAACCCATCGAGAACCAGGATAGAATGAATAGTCCGATATTTTCGCTCGCTACGAATAACATGACTGAAATTGTAAAACCCAGGGTTAACTGAGTAAAACGGGCGTGAAATTTAAACCCATGAAGATAGGTTTGACTATAACTATTGATTAGCGCAGTGAGAAAGCTTACGACGCTCCATATCAATATGGTAAAACCGCTGATGTGGAAAATTCCAGAAACATTCCAATTAATCTGGTTAGATTTTAATATCAAATAACTGATGTTCGCAAGAAACACAATCCATAGACAGCAATTTATAAATTTCGATAAATGATTTTCGCTTGTTTTCATTAACTGATTTAATTTATATTAATGTTATATCGACTGCAAACTTCAGCAGTTTTTACCATATATTTATATATATATATTCTATGATATACATAAATTATATTAATGATATAATTCTTTAAATAAAATTTAAATCAATAGGTGTAGCTACCTAATTTTTGAAAAGAGGAGTCTCTTCCCTTTTCTGGTTTCATTAAATAATCCCTGGTCATATACCAATACTCCATTAACAAATGTTTTTACAACCTGGCTTTTAAAACACTGGTTTTCAAACGGTGACCATTTGCATTTGTAAAGTATATTATTAGAATTTACTACCCAGGGTCTATCGTTATCAACCAGTACCAAATCTGCGTAATACCCTTCTCTGATAAATCCACGTTCTTTAATCCTATAAATATTTGCGACATTGTGACACATTTTCTCGACGATGGTTTCTAGACTTACCTTACCTTGGTGATAAAGTTCGAGGACGGTGGGTAACGCATGTTGGACCAATGGGCCGCCTGACAGCGCGGTGAAATAATTTCCTTCTTTTTCTTGTAGGGTATGAGGTGCGTGATCGGTAGCTATAATATCCAGCCTACCCGCTAATAAGGCAGATAAAAGTCCGTTTTTATCGTTCTCAGATTTGACAGAAGGGTTCCATTTTATTTTCGCTCCCATCATATCATAATCTCTGTCTGAAAACCATAAATGGTGGATACAAGCCTCAGCTGTAATGCGTTTTTCGCCAACAGGCAACTGATTATCAAATAGATTTGCCTCTGCAGCCGTGGAGATATGAAGTAAGTGAAGGCGGTTATTCCATTTTTTGGCTATTTCCAGCACACGCTTAGTTGCGCTAAGGCATGCCTCTTCGTTTCTTATTAGTGGATGAAATTTAAAAGGAATATTCTCCTGGTAGATTTTTCGGTACTTTTCGGTATTCTGTCGGATTATGGTGTCATTCTCACTGTGTAGCGCAACCAATGAGTTAGTTCTCGAAAAAAGTTTCTCTAGGAATTCTGGGTAATTGGCCAATATTCCTTCTTCATTATTGAAGTAAAGACCGTCATCTGTTATTCCACAAACCTTTTCGTTGTCAGTTTTCAAAGCCTCCTCCAGATTATCCTTATTTATACCCATAAAAAATGAATAATTAGCAAATGAACTTTCGGATGCTATGGCATATTTTTCTTCTAACAATTGCTGTGTAAGTGCATTGGGCATTGTATTCGGCATATCCATATATGACGTAATCCCGCCTGCCACTGCTGCTTTGGATTCAGAGAAAATAGTTCCTTTATGCGTTAGCCCCGGTTCCCGGAAATGTACCTGATCATCAATAATGCCTGGTAAGATATAAAGTCCGTCAGCTATAATTTCATTGTATAAAGATTTGCCAGGCAGGGTTACAATAGACTGGATCTTTTCAATTCTTTCGTTGGACAAGAGGATATCACTAACTACAACTTTTCCTTCATTTACCAACGCTGCATTTCGAATAACCGTTTTCATCTATTTTCTTTTTGATGCCCTTTCAAGCCGGTCATTAATTGTTTTACCCAAATCCTTATCTGGAAATTTCTCAGCAATAATTACGTCCAAATTTAGTTTATCTAGACGATGCATTGCACCAAATAAGTTGCTTGCAGCCTCCAAAAAATCTCCACTTGCTGACAATATTTCTTTATCGAGTATGCCATCATTGATGAGACTATCTTTAAACACAAGAAGGCCAATTTTTTGGCCTCTAAATAATTTGACCGTTTGGTTTATATTGGTAGTTACAAAGAGAGCTGTAATAGGGGCATAATGACGAGAAAGCATGCCAGGCGCATTAGGCTTGCTTTCGCTATTAGTCTGGAGGGCTACTGGACCGATTACTTTTTCAATTTCTTCTATTGACAAGGCACCGTGCCGATATAAAATAGGTTGATTGTCTTCAAATCCGATGATGGTGGATTCTATTCCTCTTTCACAGCAACCACCGTCCATAATAACTTCAATTTCTGTATTAAAATAATTCTGAACATGTTGTGCAGAAGTAGGACTTATTGAGCCGAATGGATTTGCACTTGGTGCCACCAAAGGAAAATCAAGTTGTGCTAATAATTCGAGCGTTAATAAATGATTAGGAACTCTTACCGCAACGGTATCACTACCTGCGGTTACACTATCAGGTATACAATCCCGCTTTTTTAATACTAAAGTTAGCGGACCTGGCCAAAAATATTCTGCTAATTTTAATGCATCAGGCGGAATATCTTTTGCAATTTCATTTAAATAAGTGAAGGATTTAATATGAACAATAAAGGGATTATACTCAGGTCTCTTTTTTAAAGCGAATATTTTTTTTATTGCAGTTTCGCTAAAAGCATTACCTGCCAATCCATATACTGTTTCTGTGGGAATGGCAATTAATTTATTTTTTATCAAAGCGTCTTTCGCTTTTTTAATATTCGCAGACATTTCCATAACTTAATGTTTTTCTGGCCACTCTAATCCTGTTTTTCCGACGGTGCAAAATCCTACCAACTGGTCTTAAATTGGCATGGGTTTCTTTTGAAATTCTATCTTTTTTAGATAAAAGGCGATAGTTATAGACTCCTGCAATTATGGCTAGTGCAGCAAAAAAATGATTACTAGCATGATTATTTGTATAGACAGAAATCACCAAAAATATCAACATTGATATCAGACCTGAATAGATTTGTATTTCAATTTTCTTCATATTTTTATACTTACTTGTTATTGTTTAGGGAAGCGATAAGTGGATTGCCAATCAATTCGACAATTTAGTGGCAATATGACGGCTGCTTGCTGAGAGACTATACTTAATTTCTGTAGTTCAACGGGCCGAATATCTGGTAGCCATAAAAAAGAACTTACTGCGTATAAAGAATTTTGCAGCTCTAACCGTACCTGCTACAGTTGTATTTGACGCTGCTGTAATAGTGTGAGCGCTTCAACCGTATCAATCTATGGTCTTCAGCGAAGTTCCTCTTTAATTCCAAGCCATACCAAAGAGGAACCTTTCAAAGTGAATACTTCTATTTTTTGTTCATTAAGTTTAGTTTATGGATTACAGTTGTAACAATAACCGGCATACGCAGCTGTTTTACCATCCGGAAACTTTTCTTCCTTGCTATATTCGCAACTTTTACATTGATATAAATGGCTAACAATCAGTCGTGTAGGAGTGTTACAGGCTTCGCAGGGCAAACCTTTTCTGAATTCAGTAATTCCGAACCCGGGATAGTTACAGGCCGGGCAGACGGTTTTTAGACGCAATGCCAGACCTCGTGCAGCAATGCCAATTTTTTCCATTCGTATTGGATTAAAGCAGGCCCTCATATCAGTTTCTATTGATACAATCCCTGATTGTGATTTTAACATAAATTGATAAAAAGCCTGTTCCAATACTTTTATGGAGGTGATCCCTTTCCAAGCCTCTTCGATACCTGTTCCCTGATCTACTTTTAGAATTAGTCCGTGTGCGGGAAAGCCCGCTCGTCCTGCAAATTCTAATACCTCTGCAAAAGAAGAAACCTCCGACTTTGCCATATTCGTGTGCGTAGAATAATATTTTCCATCACTTCTACACCAGTCTCCCGGTCTACGAAAAGCAATAGCTCCTCATTTAACGTAGCTAACATGAACTCTGGATTAGGAAAAAAAGACCCTTCACTGGAAATAGCCGCTCTACATTTAGGATTTTGTCTGAACACTTCTTCAATTTTCAACCTTGCTGTTTCCTCAGGACTAGGTAAGCGTTCAATCTCGCCGCTGAAAGTACCGAACTGATCCGTATTCAAGTTATCGGCAACTTTTAAATTAATATTTAGTTCCGTTTTAAACCAAGGAGCGATTGCCTGCTCTTTACCATGCATGGTGGCAAGTAAAACTTCCTTAACTGAATAAAAATTATGGATTTTCATCGCTAAAAACTAAATTCCTTCCTTGATAAACCTGACTGAAATGACGCTGCTTATTTCGACCTGACATCCCTGTTTCAGCGCTTCCTTCATTTTTTCTTGAAATGCCTCACGGGAATTACTTAGCTCATTTACCCTGTCAACTTCGTGTGGAAGCTGAGATCCGTCCCACTCTTGTGCCCTGAGAATATTTCGATTATGGTATTCGATCTTTGTACCGAATAACGTTGATATTAGGGTTGTTGCGGCCGTAGGATCGAATTTCCCTTCAATAAGCGTGAATGTTTTGTTACTGTCTATCATATTTTAAAATTTACTTTCGTTATTAAAAGATATTTTGCTGCTACTGCCCTTGTCCAAGAGAAAATCCTGCTTTTCCATCGATATAATAAAGATTCTCGAGCCCGATGCCGTCGCCTTTAGCAACTGTAATTTTTTTCATAATTTCATCTTCGTTAAAGCCATACAAACTTATAGCAGATAATTCATATATTATCATTTATATTTGCTATGCAAACCATAAGCATTTTTTATGAACTACACCCTTCATCAGTTACAGGTATTTCTCAAGATTGTAGAGATGAAAAGCATAACCAAAGCGGCCAACAAGCTTTTTTTAACTCAACCCGCAGTTTCCATTCAGTTCAAAAACTTCCAGGACCAGTTCGACATCCCCCTTACAGAAGTTGTTGGAAAACAGGTTTACATTACTGACTTCGGACATGAGATAGCAGCGATGGCTCAGCGGATAATTGACGAGGTAAACGCCATCAACTATAAAACCTCTCATTATAAAGGCATTTTATCCGGGCGCTTAAGGCTCACCATAGTGTCTACAGGAAAATATATTATGCCTTATTTTCTCTCGGACTTCCTTAAGATAAACCACAACGTTGAGTTAACTATGGACGTGACCAACAAATCAAAAGTCTTGGAAAGCCTGGGAAATAATGAGGTAGATTTCGCGTTGGTTTCGGTACTCCCAGATAAAATGAATGTTGAAGAAGAAGTGCTTTTAGAAAATCGACTGTACCTGATCGGAAATCTCGATGAAAAGTTCCATAAAACGACTTATCCAAAGTCCATTTTGAATGATATTCCCTTAATCTATCGGGAATCCGGCTCTGGAACGCGCTTTGTGATGGAAAGCTTTTTTGAAAAAAGCAAGGTTAAAGTTAGAAAGAAAATGGAACTAACTTCCAATGAAGCCGTGAAACAAGCTGTTATTGCCGGTTTGGGTTACTCTGTAATGCCCCTAATAGGTGCTCATACCGAGTTGTTGAATAAGGAATTGCAAATCATTCCTGTTTCAGGCCTCCCAGTAGAATCCACCTGGAGATTGATTTGGTTAAAAAACAAAAAGCTATCTCCCGTTGCACAAGCGTATCTCAACTACGTTAAACAACATAAAGAAGAGGTTCTTGAAAAGAATTTTAGCTGGTTAAAGGAGTTCTCCTAATATCTGCTGGAATACAATCATGGTTATAAATTAGTTCAAATATTGCAAACCAGAACATCATCAGTCCGGTTATTACCAGCAATTAAAAATTACGGAGCGTAATTCCGTTGCATCTTTCAATTTCCGTATTTTAATTTACTTAAATTATCAAAAAACGGTGGTGACTGTTGCAGAGCTCCAATAAACTGCCTGCCAGTTAACCGTTACCTCATATAGTTTCTTCAATTAACTTTATAAACTACCTGAGCTGGCGCTGGTAGGGGCCTCCTGCCGCCTTCCTTGCGCATTTCCGCAACAAGGTCCCTACCAGCTCCGAAGGAGGTGCGCTTCAGGGGCGAAGTTGCATTCATGCAAACGTTAACTTTACTAGTTAAACAAGTGTCAACTTCACCTCAAAAGCCTCAATTGATTATAATCTTTCCTAAATTTGAAGGTATAAAATACTTTATACGATGGAATCATTACAAGGAAAAAATGCACTGATTACTGGTGCAGGTAAAGGAATAGGTCGTGCTTTGGCAATTGCATTGGCTCAGGAAGGTGTAAATGTGGGTTTAGTAGCCAGAACGGCGGCCGACTTGCAAATCGTGGCTGAAGAGCTGAAAGCCTATCAGGTAAAAACTGTTGTGGCTACCGCTGATGTTGCTGATATAGCAGCTGTAAATGCTGCTGTAGCGAAAGTAAAAGCAGAATTAGGTTCTATTGACATCTTAATCAACAATGCTGGAATCAGTAGTTTTGGTTCTTTTATGGAATTGGAGCCTGCACGCTGGGAACAAATTGTGAAGGTTAATTTATTTGGCCCTTACTATGTTACCAGAGCAGTTTTACCAGCCATGATTGAAAGTAAAATGGGAGATATTGTAAATATTTCTTCCACAGCAGGGAAAAGCGGAAACGCCTTAACCAGTGCTTACAGTGCTTCGAAATTTGCCTTGATCGGGATGTCGGAATCTTTAATGCAGGAAGTGCGCAAGCATAACATTAGGGTAACTACTTTAACACCAAGCACCGTTGCCACAGATATGGCTAAAGACTTGAAACTAACAGATGGCAACCCGGATCGGGTAATGCAGGCAGAAGATTTTGCAGAACTGATTGTTTCGCAATTGAAATTAAACCGAAGGGTGTTTGTTAAAGAAGCTTCGCTTTGGTCAACAAATCCATAATAACTATTTAAACAGGCCGTTTTTATGTTGGAATGCCCTCAAAAAGTTAGACACTTTATGGGGGCATTCCAAGACCGGCCTGTTCTTATTATATTGTCGTTTTTTTATTTACCGAAAATTCCTCCACCATTTTATCACAAAAAACAGGAAGGTCTGCCGGGCTGCGACTGGTAACCAACCCTTGGTCAACCACCACCGCTTCATCTACCCAATTTGCACCTGCATTTACCAAATCAACTTTAATGGTTTTTGTCGAAGTTAACTTACGACCTGTAACCACTTCTGCTGTAATGAGAACTTGTGGGCCATGACAGATAGATGCAACAGGTTTTCCGGCCTCAAAAAATGCTTTTACGAAATTTATTGCATCCTTGTTTTTCCTTAAAGAATCTGGATTTAAAACACCGCCTGGTATCAATAAGCCTTGGTAATCTGTGGCATTAACTTCTGTAATTAACTTGTCGACGCTAATTTCTATAGTCCAGTCATGGTCGTTTTTCATTGCCTGGATTTTGCCAGTTTTCGAAGAAATGATATGAACAGTAGCGCCTTCTTCCTTTAATCTTTGAACGGGTGCGGTTAGTTCGCTTTCCTCAAAGCCGCTTTCTGCTAATACGGCGATGTTTTTATTGCTTAATTTTGCCATGGTTTAATTTTTAAAGGGTAGGATTATTTAAAGTCTCCCACATAAAACAATTCAAAAAATGGATTGTTTTATGTGGGAAGTAGAATCTATGTAAGTAAGTGTTTTCTGAATACAGCCATCTGGATCTTTTTTGATCTCATTTTCCCAAAATCGCATAACGTGGAATATTTCTTTCAATCTTTGGGATTTAAAAACCAATGTTCGTTTTTATTTTGAGCTTTTTTTCTTCCCACTTGTAACCATGCCAAAATTCACCGTCTATATCAGGTTTGCCTGGAAGGTTTTTAACATGAATTCTATATCTAAAATTTTTTGCCCAGAATGCTTTTCTTAGTATTATTTCAGGCTTAGTATTTTTACCTCTAATTTTAGACATTGCTTTGCTATTTTGTGGGGTTGTATAAAAGCCATTGGCCTCTTTAAACCGAGGGACTTTGATCGTCTTAATTTTATAGCCTTTATTCATAGATAGATACATAAAATGTTTAAAACTAAATATATTAGTATTATAAATGTCATTATGGTATACGTATATTAGTAACCATGTGTAAGGTTGTGTAATATGGTTATTGAAGAGAAATTAACATTAGATGAAGTTGCTAATTTATTAGGAAAAAGTAAAGAAACAATACGCAGATGGGATAATACCGGAAAGCTTGTCGCTTTCCGTGAGCCCATGAGCAACTATAGATATTATAAAAAGAACCAATTGGATATTTTTGGTGTGGAAAAAGATTTGGAACCTGATATAAATGAGGGAAATTTAAAATTAGATGGCAACTATACCGTTTTAGAGTTATTTGCCGGAGCTGGAGGTTTGGCTATTGGGTTAGAAAAGGCAGGTATGAAATGTGTTGCTTTAAATGAAATTGATCATTGGGCAGCAGAAACTTTAAGATTAAACAGGCCAAATTGGAATGTTATAGAAGGTGATATCCGGGAAATTAGTTTTAAACAATTTGAAAATAAAGTCGATGTTGTTACTGGTGGCTTTCCTTGTCAGGCATTTAGTTATGCAGGTAAAAGGTGTGGTTTCCAGGATGCCCGGGGCACTTTGTTTTATGAATTTGCCCGGACGGTTAATGAAATAAAACCAAAAATCTGTATTGGCGAGAATGTAAAAGGTCTTTTAAATCATGATTCCGGTCGAACTTTGGCTTCTATGATTGCAATACTTGACGAGATTGGCTATAAAGTTTTAGATCCAAAGGTCCTTAAGGCCATTTATCATAATGTGCCACAGAAAAGAGAAAGGTTAATCTTAGTTGGTATAAGAAAAGATCTTGATATTAGTTTTGAATATCCAAAACCAAATAAAAAAGTTTACAATCTTAGGGATGCTTTAAAAAAAGGTGAATTATTTACTTGCGATGTACCAATTTCAGTTGGAACAAAATATCCGGATTCTAAAAAAAGGATATTAGATTTGATTCCCCCAGGTGGTTATTGGCGGAATTTAAATTTAGAACTTCAAAAGGAGTACATGCAAAAAAGCTTTTATTTAGGAGGTGGAAAAACTGGAATGGCGAGAAGGATTAGTTGGGACGAACCGTCTTTGACTCTTACTTGTAGTCCAGCACAAAAGCAAACAGAACGCTGTCATCCGGATGAAACAAGGCCATTTACTGTAAGAGAATATGCAAGGATACAAACATTTCCAGATGAATGGAGTTTTGCGGGACCAATATCTGCCCAATATAAACAAATAGGGAATGCAGTTCCAGTTAATATGGCCAAAGAAATAGGTCTGTCTATAATTGCTTTTTTAAATAAAGCTAATTCGCAAAAAGAAACTATTGCTTAATTACAATTTATCAAAGCCTCGGTAATAGCTGAAATTTTCAAAAGTAATTTGATCTAAGATTGTTCTGTTGGATTTTGAAATTTCTTCTTTAATTTCGGACAAAGCAGAATTTACTAAAGCTTCTTTAGATGCATTCAGCGTTTTTAGGTAATCGTCTATTGCCCTAGGAAGTACTTTGTAAAGCTGTAATAGCGCATCATCTTGGAGGGTTATTAGTGCATAAAACTTGTCGCCAGATATTTTATGTACTCTACTATGGCTATATTCTTTTCCATTAATTATTCCAGCCCATTTGGTGTTAAAGCTATTTTTTGCTAAAATTTGAACCCAATAGCAAGTAGCTTGTTTATATGTGTCTGCGTAAGTTGCTAATTTTTGAAAAAGACTCTCAGCAGCACTGCTGTTCATTGTATTATGTTTATTTTTTATATCTGCGAACATAGTATTGTCAGCTGCCTTTACATCGAAACCGCTTAAGTTACCACGTTCATATCCGTTAACACCCCCTAATATTTCTTCATGAAAAGTACCTAATGAATTATTAATTGATTTATCTATTTGCCTTAAAATCTCAGTTTCAATTAGACTTTTTTCATCAATATCATTGAATTTACTGTCGAAAGTTAGTTTAATCGTATCAATTTTGTTTTTATATAGGGATTTTTTACTGAGGTTCCCTTTAGCTTTTAGGTAAGAATTATGGAGGTTAGCGATGCATTTTAATAAATGTTTGTCGGTAATGTAATTGAGGTAATTGTTGGACATCAAATCTGATTTAAGTTTGCCGAAGTTAATGTTAAACTTCAGGTTGTTATAATATTTTTTATGATTATTTTGGTCATTTGTGGTAAATCAGGATGTTTACTTACTGATTTACAGCTAATTAATTGTAAGCTTACTATTTATGACAGAGAAAAGAAGAATCCAGTATTTACTCAATCATGTCCCTCCTTCAACAACTAGAAATTCAGCATATTCAGTTTGAAACAACGCTTAAAGGGTGAGTGTAACAAAAATAGAAGTTTAAATGTTACTAATATTTTTAAAAAGGTAACAAAAGTAAACTACGCTTACCTCCTTGTCATTTTCACCCTAATCGTTGGTCCTTCTGTGTTTTAAGAAATATTTACTAAGCTTTAGTGCAATGACAAAATGGTTCAATACATTAGGGATTAAACCATAATATTGAGTGAAAATCCGGAAGCGTTCTTTCAAACTCGCTAAATGTTTTTTCTTTGAAACGCCACCAACAAGGTATTTCGCTACATAACGATGGGTATTCACAATTTTTGAAGACTTTCTGGCCACTTTAATAATCCAGTCGATATCAGCGCTGTATTTATACTGTAAATCATAAGGCGCAGTAAGGGTTCTTTTGATATAAATAGCCTGGTGACTAATATTCATACCGTATTTGAAGCTTTTCCAGTTAAAGGTAGCTGGTGCTGCATGGCGCCTTTGCCCTAAACTTTCCCAGCTCTCATTATACATTTCTGTTTCGCCGTAATAAATATCGGCACCCTCTGAGGTCTTAAAAACCGCGGCTACTGTATCATGATCGTAAATCTCATCGCCAGAATTCATGAATAACACATAATCGCCGGTAGCGTGTTGCAGCCCTTTGTTCATGGCATCATAAATACCTTTGTCCTGTTCTGAAATTACCTTAGCCAATTTCGCCCGGTATTTGTTAATCACTTCCATGGTTCCGTCTGTACTAGCACCATCAATTAGGATGTATTCTATTGTAGGGTAAGATTGTCGGAGCACAGAAAGCATGGTCCGCTCAATATCTTTGACATTATTATAGACTATGGTAATAACGCTTAATTTCGGTTTCATGAATAGAAAATTAACGGGGATGAACTTCCAGAAGCGACTTATATAAATTGAGGTGTTCTTTTGCAATAACCTCTGGAGAAAACGCTGTTAATATCGTTCTGCGGGCTTCTTTTTGTATAGCCTCCTTGTCTTGCAGCCGGTAAAGCCATTCCATGCCGTTGGCCAATTCTACTGCAGATTTATAAGCTGCAAGATAACCGTTTTGCAAATGCTTTACCATGTCTGGAATACCACCTGTTTTAAAGGCTATAACAGGCGTGGCGCAAGCTAGGCTTTCCATTACGGTGTTGGGTAAATTGTCTTCTAAGGAAGCCGTAATAAAGGCATCTGCTGCGGAATAGCATTTGGCTAAATGCTCATCATTATTGATGTTGCCTAGAAAAGTCGTTTTAAAGGGAAATTCAGGCATCTCCGCCTGATCTTTATTTCCGAAAATAACCAGTTCCACATTTTCTTTAACCACACCAGGTCTTTTGCTAAACTTCACTAAAGCCTCGATTAAATAAGCCGTGCCTTTGTGTTTGTCGTTTGTTGAAGGCATGAAGCCACTCATCAGCACAAATTTTTCTGGTGCTATTTTCAGGATCTTTTTTGCTTCTGCTTTTACATAAGGCTTAAAGATATGGGTTTCAATAGTATTGGGGATTACCCTCACATCCCGTGCTCCCAATAAGCTGCTGATCTTGATAGAGCTTGCCATCCAATTACTTGGGGCTATAATATGAAAATTTAAGTGTGCATAGGCCTTCATTTTTCTTAACCAGGTTTTATGGGATATATCATCTTTGCCGCTGGCTTTTAAAAGCGGACAAAATCCACATTGTTGGTGGAAGTTTTCGCAAGCATAACGGACATGACAACCACCTGTAAAAGCGTTGCTGTCGTGGAAAGTCCACACAATTGGTTTGTCGAGCTCATCTAGCGCTGCAAGGCTTTTTGGGGAGAGAAAACCATGGTTAATCCAATGCAAGTGTATAATGTCGGCATTTTTTAGGTCTGGATGTTTGTATATCGAACGCCCAAACCATTGAAGGGAGAAAGGGGTTTTTAGCCTTTTTACAAAAGCTTTAACCAAATATCGTTCTGCAAGGATATTGAAAATCGCTATCGCTTTCTGAAAGCGCGTTTTAGTGAAGGTCTTCGTTTTGCTGCTTTCTTTAAACTGATAGTAAACCATCACTTCAGATTTTGCACCATGAGCATTTAGGGCATCGTTTAAACGCATACACGCTCTGCCTGCACCTCCATTACCTTCGTATGTGTTTAAATGTATGATTCTCAATTCTTTCTCCAAATGACTTCCAATTGTTCAAAATTACATAATATTGCTAATCTTTATTAAAAACTCTTTGTGTATTTTCGCAAGCTGCAGTTTGAATTTGTAATTAATTACACTGTTGTGCTTTGCAATACCTGTTGACCCACTATTTTTTGAAATTTGCAATCCTTCATTTTTAATTAACTGTAGGTGCAAACGGATGAAAATGGCTGGCAGTAAATACATAAATGTGCCGAATAGTAATTATTGAAAATAAAATAACAGCAAATGGATAACCAGTTAACCGACAGAGCTTTTTGGGTAAATTATTGGGAAAGTAAAACAGGCTTGTCTGTCAATATTCCGGCTAATTATTTGTTTCACCAACAGCTACAGCAAATTATTGTAAAAAATAAAGTGCAGACAGCCATTGAACTTGGTGGTTTCCCTGGCTATTATGCTGTTTTTTTAAAGAAGTATTTCAAATTGGATGTTACGCTGTTAGATTATTTTGTCCATCGGCCAATCACAAACAAACTGTTGGAAGTCAATGGCCTGCAGGAAAGTGATATCCATATTGTGGAGACTGACCTTTTTAAATATGCACTGGAAATACAATACGATCTGGTTTTGTCGTGCGGCTTAATTGAACATTTTCACGATACGGCAGACATCATTAACCGGCACATTGCGTTTGTAAAACCCGGAGGTACTTTGTTTATTACCTTACCCAACTTTAAAGCTTTAAATGGCTGGTTTCAGAAAAAGTACGATAAGGCTAATTATGACAAGCATAATATCGACTGTATGGATCCTGCGCTTTTGGCAAATATTTGTGAAAAAGCAGGTTTGGAAGTTCAGCAGTCACGGTATTTTGGCAATTTCAGCCTGTGGCTAGAAAATGAACAAGAAAAGCCTAAAGCTGTACGTGCTTTAAAGAAAAGTTTATGGCTCGCTGGTAAATTGTTTACTAAAGTCTTCCCTTTTAACTCCAAACAATTGTCGCCATACATCATTGTCGAAGCCATAAAAAAGGCAAATTAAAGCTTCCTCTTTTCATTGATAAAACGCTTCAGGCGCTCCCATAAATTTCCTTTTCTATAGGCCAGGAAATGTTTAATGGCATGGTAAGCCGCTACATTTTCCTTAATCTCTACAGGGAATTGTTTGATTGGTTTTGGATTAATAATGACATTATAGATGTCGTTTATGCCAGAATGGATACCTGTGCCATCGTGACCAATGTTGTTTACTAACGACTGTGAAGGATTTAAGGTTAAGCCACCTTTTAGAAATATGGAAGCATACCAACGAATGGCCCAAGAGTTATTTACCCCCTTTTTAAAGTCGCGCATTTGTTTCCAGAAATTCATTGTATTTTCAATAGAGAAAGCATGCCTTTGTTGTTTGTTAAACTGTGACAGCAACTTGTCAATATTAGGCTCAAAATGTTGCCATGCGCTTTCCCATGTTGCCCAGCCCCAACTTGTGGCAGCACGATAAAAGAAGGTCTCCGGCAGTTGATTAGCTCTTAATGGATACATATATGCGCCAATATGCATTACCTTTTCTTTGTCTTTGTAAAGGTATAGTGCTTCATTAAAATAAGTGAGGGTGTGTGGCGAAGTAATCAGGTCATCTTCAAAAACAATAACTTGTTTATAAGTTTCAACCAGTCTGCTTACGCCATTGATAATAGAGTCGGCCAGGCCCATATTGGTTTCACGTTCGATAATTTCTACCGATTTAAAGCCTTCAACCGTTTTTAGCAAATCTCTTACTGCTTCAACTTTAGCTTCATCGGCTTCTGTTTTTGCAGCATCAGAAAAGATGAATAAACGACTTTCTGTAGCAAGCGTATTCTGCATCAGAAACTTGATTGTACGTGCTGTATGCTGCGGGCGGTTATACACAAACAAGGCTATTGGCGCAAAATTCTGCATGAAATGTAATTAAAGAAATTTAGATACCTAAACAGTTTTCCGTTTTGTAAAATACCGAAGTTGCTTTTAAATAAAAAAGCCCGGGGGAGATACCGCTAAACAACAATTCCTTAAAGCCATTTTCTTTTAAAAAAAGACGGGCTTCATTATATTCCGGGCGCTCTGAATCATCTAATACCATTACCCCTGTCGGACTAAGGGCAAGGATACTTTCTTTACAGCAATTTACCCGATCTCTGCCATCAACAATAATGATGTCAAATTTCTCGCCTAGCAGTACTGCTTTTTTGCTGTATTCACCACCTCTTTTCAATTTAGTGAAAATCATGTCTGCATTTTGAGGTTTGGTGTTTACAATTTTATTAAACCAGTTTTCATCATGCTCAACAGATACCACTCTGGCAACGCGTTTGGCATAAAAAAGCGTAGAACTGCCTGATCCATATTCAAATATACGCTGCTCCTTGTTCAGCCTTTCTTTGATAAAATCGATAAAACTGTAAGTCACCCAAGGTAGGGGATCACCATTGGCATCTACAGCTTGCTGCTTATCAAATGCTTTGAACCATCCAATATTGGCCAGATAGCCTTTATGGCCATAAGATAAGAGGGCGTTTAGCCGATTTGGCTTTGCCATAAGGGTTGCTAATGCTTTAAGTTTGCTCAATGTGATTTGATTTTTTGTAATGCAGAGATCAAAAATAAGGATTTTAACATCATTATGCCCTGCTGTCTGGTTTTAGCTATAAATAAAATATAAAATGTAGAAACTATACAAGCAATTAAAGTTGCGATAGAAGCACCCACACCGCCATAAAGAGGGATAAGCCATAGGTTCAATAAAATGTTAATAACTGCACCAAAAGCTGTTCTTTGAAAAGAAATTTTGGTATAACCTTCTGCCAGCAAATATTGAGAACTGGCCACCCCTAGAAAAACAAAAATGCCAGACCAAATATGAATGCTTAACATCGTGCCAGCACCTTCAAAACGGTTGTCATAAATTAAATGGATAATTTCGTTGCCAAAAAAGCTGATAACTATCGCCACCGGCAGACTCATGAAAATTAATAGGTCATAAAGATTCTTTAGGCGCTTCTGGTATCTTTCCAGATCAGTTTGCCGGGCATTGATAATAGCGGGGAAAACAGAGGTTACAATGGCAAGTGGAATAAAATACCAAGCCTCGCTAATTTTAGCTGCAGCACTATAAATCCCCACTTCTGCACTGCCAACGCTTTTTAGCATCACCTGGTCTATTTTCATGTAAATGGAAACCATTACTGCAGAAAGAATCAGTGGGAAAGACAGTTTCAATAAAGACTTTGCCCTGGAGAAATTGAAAGTCCACAGGCGCATATAAAAACCTCTTTTGTGATACATCCATATCAATCCAACGGCCAGCATTAACGCATCAAAAGTTATCGCCGCAGCAAAGTAAATTAAAGGCATATTGAACCATAACAGCAATAGTTTTACTACAGCAGACAAGATAACCGAGATGTTTTGAATTTTAACGACGTATTTAGCTTGTACCTGCGACTGGAAATAGGAGTCGATGACATTAAAAGACTTGAAAAATGTTGCTAAAGAAAGTAGGGCAACGATCATTGTGAGTGGGGCTCCCGGTTTTTCAGAGAATTGGTGAAAAATTACATATAGCCCAATACTGATCGGAATGAGCACTAAATTAACACCCATGCGCATTGCCAGGGAGGTGCCGAGGATTTCGTTCTTTTTATGGGGCTCCTTTATGATTTCCCTGATGATGAAACTGTCGAGGCCTAAAGTACCTACAGCCGCAACAATGGCTGTTAAGGCATCAGCGAAACTTAAATCTCCAAAAGAAGCGGGTCCTAAATAGCGGGCAATCATAAAACCAACCACCATACTCAGCATTTTGCCAAACATTAGCCAGCTGGTGTTTTTGAAATATTTCTGGAATGCCGCCTCGTCAAAACCTTTAATTCCCGGAATCTTCATCAGGCAAAGATGTAAAATTAAAAGCTTTTCTCAATTCGTTTCAATTGCTTGAGGTGATGATTTAAATGGATCTCAATAAAACGCAGCCATTGTGCCGCATTTAAATAACCTAATTTTGGATGTGCTGTCTTAATATCTCGTCGGGCTCTGGTCATTTTCTTATAATCCACTTCCAATTGCTGGGTAAACTTTTGTATCAATTCTGCTGCTTCAGCTTTGGGTATCATTTTCACCCTTGCCGCTAGTATTTTAGGGACTTTGTATTTTACTCCAGGTGGGAATGTGCCAAAATATAAAATCACTTTGACTACAAAAGCTGTTGGATGATCTTTGCCTATGCCATCCAGGCATTTTTCTAAAGATTGAAGGGATAGGATGCTGGCATCAAAAATATGTGAATAAACTTCACTATAAGACCAGCCGCCTGCTGTAGGGGGCAATTGAAACTGTTCATCATTAATGGTGTTCAGTTGAGTGCGGTAAGCCTCGGTAATGTTATGAATAGAGGAAAATACTTTTGCGTTTAGCATGCTATGAATTTAGCTTTTTGTTTTAGAAATGAAGTAATAATTCTTCCAAATGTGTAATCTGCCACAATACATCTTGCGGTTTTTCACGGTTTAAAGGATTAAAGAAAATAGCCCGCATCCCGAAGTTCTGGGCGCCCCTAATGTCTGCTTCTATGCTATCGCCCACCATAATGCTTTCTTCTTTTTTTGCACCTGCTTTCTGTAAAGCATACTCGAAAACCGCCTTATCTGGTTTGTTTACACCAACATCTTCAGATATGATGACGTTTTTAAAATAAGGGTTTAATCCTGAAAGGTCCATCTTAGTTAGGGTAGTCTCCTTAAATCCATTTGAAATGATGTGCAGGGAGTAGCTTTCCTGTAGATAACTTAAAACTTTTTCAGAGCCTTCAAAGAGATTTGTTTTCGTCGGACTGATCCTAACATAGTCATCTTCAAATTGATGTGGTACAAGTTCTGGTTTTACACCTAATTGTAGAAATGTTTTGCTAAAACGTTGAGCGCGCAGGGCCTCTTTGGTTATTTTGCCCAGGTGGTATTCTGCCCACAACAATTGGTTGTTTTCTGTATAGGTCTGGATAAAATTTTGTGGAGAAGCTAATCCTAATGCCGGAAGGTTATGTTTTTCGAAAAGTTCCATCAGGGTTTCTTCGGCGTTTCGGTCAAAATCCCAAATCGTATGGTCAAGGTCGAAAAAAATATGTTTTGTCATGTTTATAATTTATTACCATAAGCCAAATCACCTGCATCTCCCAAACCGGGAACAATGTAAGATTTGCTGGTCATTTCTTCATCAATAGCGCCAATCCATAATTTAGCCTTAGGGAGGTTTGCCTGTACATGGCTGATGCCTACGGTGCTGGCAATGGCAGAAACAATGTGTAATTCTTTAATGGAAAAGCGATTCATCAATTCTTTGCAACAAAGCACCATACTAAGCCCCGTTGCCATCATAGGATCGGCCATGATGACTATCTTTTCAGTTAAATCCGGACTGGAAACGTAATCTATCTGTATTAAAAAACTCCCTATATTGTCAGATTTACGAAAAGCAGTGATAAAAGCAGAATCGGCTTTGTCGAAAATATTCAATAAGCCTTTATGCATAGGTAAACCGGCGCGAAGAATAGTCGCTAAAACAGGTTGTGTAGCCAGTTCTTTGCTCTTTGCAATTCCTAATGGGGTTTTTGTTTCAGTAGTCTTGTAGGCAAGCGTTTTGCTGATTTCAAAAGCGAAAAACTCCCCTAATCTTTCGAGGTTTTTGCGAAAACGCATGGCATCCTTTTGAATGTATTCATCTCTGAGTTCAGCTATAAAAATATTTGCGATAGAATCAGTTTTACTCAGGTCGAATATCATTTGGTAAAGATAAAAAATTACTTAACATTTTGTCGTATAGCTTTCTAGCAGATTTACCTTTTCCGGTGCTTAATAACGTTTCTTTATGCCAAACAATATAAAATTGGCCATTTAAAAGTTTTACCGTATCCACCATGTTTTTCCATTTTTCAAGTACAAAGTCTGCCCGCAAAAGTTTGTCTGCGTTTAAACTAAAATCATTGATAGCAATTGGATGAACCAGCAGTTGTGTGCTTTTTTCCAGCTGCAGGTCATACCAGAAAAAAGAACTGCAGGTTCCGGCTCTAAAGCCTGCGGCATTTGCATAGCCCATGCGGAAATCCTTGGTGATGCCTGCTTTTATGAGTTGGAGGTAACTATTGGGTAAATCTACCTGTCCATCAATTTCGCCATGCGCTTCCTGGGAAGATGGGTTGAAAAATAGACCATTCACCTGATATTTATCGTGCAGGTCTAGTATGAATTTTTGTATTTCTGTTATTTCATCATTAGGTTGCTGCGACTTCGAAAATAAGGTCCTTGTTTTCTTGAAGATGCTACGGGCAGACTGCACAAATCCATAGGAGTTTGCGGTTCCCGGATTCATACAAGTGAGGGGTATAAACTCGAACTTTTTTTTACCAAAAAAAAGTTTTGGATATTTCTTCAAAAGCAGGTTCTTTAATATTAAAGCCCAAGCATCCACAACAGGTATTTGCAGTAGTTTCAAACGGCTTTGCAAACTCAGCTCTGCCGGATAGTGCCCTTCTTCATCGGGAATAAAATTAAGGTACTCTTCATAACGGCTAACAAAATAAAAGGATGCTGCAAAAACATCAAACGGCAAGGCACTACCGCCCACCGCAAATGGTACTATCGTATCGCCAAAAGCAGTAGTCTTAAAGGTGGTCCTTACAATTTCATGGGAAAGCAGCAAGTCAGCATTTCTAAAATGTAGTTCCTCTCCAACGGGCAGATTGGAATAGCTTATTTTGGGTCGTGTAGCACTTTTAAACTCCTCCAGGTTGGAGCTAAAACCAATGTCCGTTTTTAGAATATCACGAAAGATAAAGTAAAAAATGTACTTTATTCGGGGTGTGAGAAAGGGTACATATACTAATAACTTCATGATGTCCATAAAAATAGGATAATTACATCACATTTCAATACTACAGATTTCTTATCTTTGGTATTATTTATGCTATGATAGCTCCAACACCTTTGAAAAACAATTATATATCAAAAAATACGGATGAAATTTAAACTCGTCTCAGATTATAAGCCTACAGGCGATCAGCCAAATGCAATTAAGCAATTGGTGGAGGGTGTAAACAATCAGGAACATTATCAAACGCTGCTTGGTGTTACGGGCTCTGGAAAAACATTTACCATGGCTAATGTGATTGAACAAACACAGAAGCCTACCCTCATATTAAGTCATAATAAAACGCTGGCCGCACAGCTTTACGGAGAATTTAAGCAGTTCTTCCCAGAAAATGCTGTCAATTATTTCGTTTCTTATTACGACTATTACCAGCCCGAAGCTTACATGCCAAGCAGTAATACGTATATTGAGAAAGACTTAAGCATCAATGAAGAAATTGAAAAGTTGCGTTTACGTACAACCTCTGCTTTGATGTCAGGCCGCAGGGATGTAATCGTTGTTTCCTCCATTTCCTGTATTTATGGTATGGGAAATCCAGAAGATTTCTCCCGTTCGGTATTTCGTTTCGCTGTGGGAACCCGCATTTCCAGGAATACTTTTTTACTTAGCCTGGTTGAAATTCTTTATGCGCGGACAATCAATGATTTTAAAAGGGGAACTTTCCGTGTTAAAGGCGATACCGTGGATATTTTTCCTGCTTATTTGGATATTGCCTACCGGGTTTCTTTCTTTGGTGATGATATAGAAGAACTGAGTGTCATTGATCCGGTGACAGGCAAAACATTGGAGAAATTGGAAGATATGGCCATTTATCCGGCTAATTTATTTGTGACACCAAAAGATAGGTTTACTTCTTCGATTTGGGGGATTCAGGAAGAATTGGAACTCCGCAAAAATCAATTGCTGGGCGACAATCATTCGCTTGAAGCCAAAAGATTGGAAGAAAGGGTAAGTTTTGATATCGAGATGATGAAGGAACTGGGTTATTGTTCTGGCATTGAGAACTACTCCCGGTTTTTCGATGGGCGTTCCCCAGGAATGCGCCCCTTCTGTTTACTTGATTATTTCCCTGAAGATTATTTGATGGTGATTGACGAAAGTCATGTTACCGTACCACAAATCAGAGCAATGTATGGCGGTGACCGATCCCGTAAAATGTCGCTTGTTGAATATGGTTTTCGTTTACCTTCGGCACTGGATAACAGGCCCTTGAACTTTCAGGAATTTGAAAGCCTGGCACCGCAAACTGTTTATGTAAGTGCTACTCCCGCAGATTATGAGTTAGCTAAGTCTGAAGGAGTGTATGTAGAGCAGGTAATTCGCCCTACTGGTTTACTAGATCCTGTGATTGAAGTTAAACCCGCAATAAACCAAGTGGATGATTTGTTGGATGAGATTGATAAAACCGTTAAAATGGGCGACAGGATTCTGGTAACTACTTTAACGAAACGGATGGCAGAAGAGTTGACTAAATACATGGACCGGCTGAATATAAAATGCCGCTACATTCACTCTGAAGTAAAAACGCTGGACCGGGTAGAGATTTTAAGGGATTTACGCCTGGGCGTGTTTGATGTATTGATAGGAATTAACTTGTTAAGGGAAGGGTTGGACTTACCGGAAGTTTCTTTGGTGGCTATTCTTGATGCTGATAAAGAAGGGTTTTTGAGATCAGAAAGGGCATTGATCCAGACCATTGGTCGTGCAGCGCGAAACGACAGGGGTCGTGTGATCATGTATGCTGACCGGATAACGGACTCGATGGCAAAAACCATAGACGAAACTAACCGTCGTAGGGATAGGCAAATGGCCTATAACCTGGAACATGGCATTACGCCAAAAACCGTTGGCAAAAGCAGGGAAGCAATTATGGAGCAAAGTTCTATGCTTGATTTCTCTGAAAACGCGACCAAAGCAAAGCCTTATTTGGAAGTCGATGCGGTAAGTTTAGCTGCGGATCCAATTGTACAGTACATGACCAAAGTAGAAATGCAAAAATCTATTGACAAGACCAGAAAAGATATGGCAAAAGCAGCTAAAGACATGGATTTTTTAATGGCCGCAAGGTTAAGGGATGAAATGTTTGCCATGGAAAAGGTTTTTGAAGAACGATTTAATAAATAATAAACAATTTAATGGACGGAAAGAATAGAAAAGACATTTACCCTGGTTTAGAGGTAGATATCATATTGAAAAAAGACCAGAGAAGTGGCACTGTAACTAGAGGTATTGTCGCAAATTTGTTAACCTCATCAACTTTTCACTCTCGCGGCATAAAAGTAAGGTTAGAAGATGGCCAGGTAGGCCGGGTTACAGCTATCGTTGAAGAGGATTTGTAACCAAAATGCAATAATATATTTGAATTTGTAATAATTAAAGACGGTTTCCGTCATATTTGTAAAACATTAAGATTAAGATATGGGTTTATTGAAATTTCTTATGATCACCATCTTTGTGCTTTGGTTGATCAGAATTATATTGAAGTTGGTGTTTCCAATGATATTGAGAAATATTTTCGGGAAAATGCAACAGCAAGCCAATAATGGTGGGGCTGCCCCACAGCCAAAGAAACCGGAGGGGTCGATTTCTATCGATTATATGCCGCCACAACAGAAACCAGGAAATGCAGATAAACTCGGTGATTTCGTGGATTATGAGGAGTTGAAATAATATTAAAATTTAATTTCTTAGTTAATCTGCGCTTATTTCTTTCCTTTTTATATTTTTGGGCTTAGTTTTAAATAAATAGCCCTTAATGAATACTTGGTTAAAAACAAATGGCATACACTTAGCCATCATCGGATTCTTTGTAATTATCTGTTTTGCTTACTTCAGCCCTGTTATGCAAGGCAAAGGGCCGGCACAAAGTGATGTATTGCAGGCAAAAGCCATGCAAAAAGAAATTATGGACTTTAAGGCCAAAGATGGTAAAGGACCACTTTGGACCAACCAGATGTTTGGCGGCATGCCTGCTTACCAAATTTGGGTGCAATATCCAATGAATGGGGCTACTCATGTGATCTCCTTTATCAAAACAGTTTTGCCAGACCCTGTTGATGTGGTCTTGTTGTATTTGATTGGTGCCTACCTGCTTTTTTGCGTTTTAAAAGTAAACCCTTTTCTTGCTGCAGTAGGAGCCATTGCCTTTGCTTTTACCTCTTATAATTTCATTATTATTGCCGCAGGGCATAGCAATAAGGCTATGGCCATTGCTTTCTTTGCGCCTATTTTAGCTTCGGTTATCTTGGCGCTCCGGGGTAAATATTTGCTTGGAGCAAGTTTATTCGCGTTGTTTTTAGCTTTAGAGATTCGTTCCAATCATATACAGATGACTTATTATCTGTTTATCGCCTTATTTATTTATGTTGCGGTGGAGGCTTATGATGCCTTCAAAGAGAAACGCTTTTCTGCTTATGGCAGGGCACTTTCTTTCCTCGGTATTGGTGCTATGCTGGCATTGATGGTCAACACAAGTACACTATGGACCACTTACGAATATGGACTGGAATCAAACCGTGGCAAATCTAACCTCACAACAGACAAAGCAGAAGAGAACTCTGGCTTATCTAAAGAATATGCTTATGGCTGGAGCCAGGGTGTGGGCGAAAGTTTCACCTTCCTCATTCCTAATTTATATGGTGGTGCCAGTGGTATTGATGCGCTAACTAAGCCTGAAAGCCATGTATATAAAGCTTTATCGGCGCTCACTGGTGGCGATCCAACTCAAGCTATTCAACAATTGGGCGGACAAATTGGTCTACAGCAATATTGGGGCGGAAAACCTTTTACTTCTGGTCCTTATTATTTTGGTGCCATTATCTGTTTCCTGTTTGTTTTTGGTTTAATGATTGTTCGCAGTCGCATTAAATGGTGGATACAGGGCACAACAATACTCTTTATGTTGTTGTCTTTCGGAAGTAACTTCCCATTAGTATCTGATATTTTCTTTGATTATCTGCCATTATATAATAAATTCAGAGCTGTGGAGTCCATCCTTGCCGTAGTAGGTTTAATGGTTCCTTTGTTGGCCATCTTGGCTGTAAAAGAAGCTGCTGAAGGAACTTATGGTCAGCAAGTGCTGGTTAAAAAACTAACCATCTCTGCAGGAATCACTGGTGGCTTCTGCTTATTGGTAGCGATTATGCCAACGGTCTTCTTCAGTTTTACAGGAGCTAATCATGGACTAATGGTAGATGCGCTGGCGCAAATGTTGCAAAACAACAGAGGTGAAGCAATGAAGATTGCCAATGCACTTGTTTCAGATCGTGCAGATCTTGCCCGTGCAGATGCATTAAGGTCTTTGATTTTCATAGCTGTAGGTTTTGCCTTGATTTGGGCTTACCTAACTAAAAAAATGAACTTGCAATTGGCTGTAGTTTTACTTGGCTTAGCTGTCATGATTGACATGTGGCAAGTAGATCGCCGCTATTTAAATAACAATAACTTCGCAAACAAAGCAGATTTAAACAATCATTTCCAGCCTCGCGATGTAGATACTTTTATTTTAGCAGATAAAGATCCTAATTTCAGGGTTCTTGACCTCACAATTAATACTTTCCAGGATGCCAGTGCTTCGCAGTTCCATAAAACAATAGGTGGTTACCATGCCGCGAAATTAAAGCGCTACCAGGAATTGATTGACAACCAGCTTACTAAAAGCATCAACCAGGATGTTTTGGATATGCTGAACACAAAATACATCATTACACAAGATCAGCAAAATGGATCTTATAAAATGCAAAGAAATTCTACGGCTGCAGGAAATGCGTGGTTTGTACAAAGCGTAAAATTTGCTAAAGATGCGGACGAAGAAATGAAGGCTATCAGTAGTTTCGATCCAAAAAAGGAAGCCATTATTGATGAACGCTACAAGTCTTTGTTGGACACTAAAAAAATCACTTCCGGAGGTCCTACAGCGACAATTAAATTGGAAAGCTATCACCCTGATCATTTAGTTTATTCCTACAGCACACCAAGTGATGTGATTGCGGTATTCTCTGAGGTTTATTATGATAAAGGTTGGAACATGTACGTTGATAAAGTAAAGAAGTCATATTTTAGGGCAGATTATGTTTTACGTGCTGCACAATTGGAAGCAGGTAACCATACCGTTGAATTTAAATTTGAACCTCAATCATACTATACCGGAGAGAAGGTCTCTTTGGCAGGATCCATTTTGTTAGTGGCTGCATTGGGTTTTGCTTTTTACCGTGACCGGAAAAAGAAGAAAGCTGCTTAATGCGGTATTTACCGTTTTCCTGAATTTATTACAGGATCTGCATCCCGGGATTTTTCCCGGGGTGACGGTTGTAACGATTAAGAATTAAAATGAAGATATTATATGCTATTCAAGGTACCGGCAATGGCCATATCAGTCGTGCCAGGGAAATTGTTCCTTTACTTCAGCAATATGGTGAGGTAGATATTCTGATTAGCGGCACACAATCTGACGTAAAACTCCTGCAACCGTTAAAATACCAATTTCATGGGTTTAGTTTTATCTTTGGAAAAAAAGGGGGGGTGCATCATTGGGAAACCTTTAAAACCATGAACCTGCCGCGTTTTATTAAAGATATGAACCAGGTTCCGTTGAAAGACTATAACCTCATCATAAATGATTTCGAACCTGTTACAGCCTGGGCTTGTAAATTGCAAGGTTTAGAAAGTGTAGGTTTGAGTCACCAGGCAGCTTTTCAATCACAGAAAGTACCCAAGCCCAGAAGCATAGATTGGGCACAGTTGGTTATGAAATATTATGCCCCTGCAACGAATTATGTAGGTTTTCATTTTCAAAAATATGATGAATTTATATATACTCCGGTTATACGTTCTGAAATAAGACGTTTAATAATAAGCAACCTCGGTCATTATACCGTGTACCTTCCGTCGGTAGACGATAAATTAATGGTACCCCTGTTGCAACAAATGCCCGAAGTGCAGTGGCATGTGTTTTCAAAGCATACCTGTATAAAATATACGGCCAAAAATGTTCAGGTTTCCCCGGTTCATAATGAGGAGTTCAACGCAAGCCTGGCCAGCTGCGAGGGTTTATTTACCGGAGGTGGATTTGAAGGCCCGGCAGAGGCACTTTTTCTGGGGAAAAAGCTACTTGTTATGCCGATGCGCTTCCAGTATGAGCAACAATGTAATGCTTATGCATTGAAACAGATGGGATTTCCAGTTATTTGGGGGAGCAATAAAAATTGGTTGCCCCATTTAAAAGAATGGATCAGCATTCCTCAGGAGCATAATTTTGTATTCCCAGATGAAACTGCTGCGGTCATTGCGAATGTAGTGAATACATTTGCCAGATAATTTTCTTTACTTTGAATCTCGTAAACCATCATGATTAATCAGTTCAGAAGCCTCAATCCCATCAACTTACTTTTTTTATTTGCATATACTTTTTTTATGCGGATGGCGATTTTTGTTGACCTTCCTCCGGTTTTGAATTTTGAGTTTTTGGAGCCTTATGCTAATTTTTTCCTTCATATTCCTATAGACGACAATTCCTTCAGCCCTTCGGCTAATATTTTTATGGCTAGTATTCTGGTATATATACAGGCCATCATATTTAACCGGGTCATCAATAACCATGGTTTGTTAAGTAAGCCCGGTTACCTGCCAGCGCTGTTATTTATCACTGGAACAAGCTTGTTTATGCCTTTTCTTATTTTAAGTCCCCCTTTAATCTGTAATTTCCTGATCATCTGGATTATGGATAAGTTTTTAAAGATTGGCAAGGCACCCAATGCTATTATGCTGATGTTTGATATTGGGGTTATCATTGCCTTGGGTACATTAATTTACTTCCCTTTTATGATGATGCTGTTAATGATTTGGTTAAGTCTTTTATTGTACCGTTCTTTTAATTGGCGCGAATGGTTATCTGGCTTGATTGGATTTGGGATGGTTTTTTTCTTTGTCGCAGTATTTTATTACTGGCAAGACGAGATTGGCATGTTTTACAGAATATGGTTGCCATTAACCAATAAATTCCCATCGGTGTTCACCATTAATTACAACGATTACCTGGTATTGGTGCCTGTTTTAGTGATGATGGTTTTAGCGATGATACAATTGAGGGAAAACTTTTTCCACAGTTTTATCAGCACCAGAAAAGCCTTTCAAATGCTGTTTTTTATGTTCCTGGTGGCCGTAGCCAGTTGTTATACGAAGCCAGATTTCAGGCTATATCACTTTTTATTATGTGTCCCACCTGGCTCAGTACTGTTGGCTTATTATTTTTCAAATGCCACAAAGCGTTGGTTTTATGAAAGTTTATTCCTGGTTTTAGTATTCACTATACAATACTTTTTATTCGTTTAACTTTTTTTAACAAATTGATCCCTTGAAACATGCCAGATATTAATAGCTTTGTGCCATGAAGTTTGTACATGACCTTCAAGGTGGATTAGTCAATGCATAGCCTTGTTATTGATATTGGCAATACGAACAGTAAAATAGCTGTTTTTAAATCAAGGACATTGGTTCATTTTGAATCGCAAGCAGAACTTGATTCCCGCAGGATAGCGGAGTTACTGGAAAAGTTTGAGGTGAAAAGCGCTACAGTATCCAGCGTAGACAAGGCACATGAGGAGGTTATAGCGCTTCTAAAAGCGCGTACCCAATATATAGAATTTTCTACCCGCATCAATCCGGGGATAAAAAACAACTATAAAACGCTTTCTACTTTAGGGCTTGACAGGTGGGCGAAGGTTATCGCTGCACAAAGGTTTTACCCCGGAGAGGATGTATTTATGATTGATGCAGGTACATGCATCACTTATGACCTGCTAAACAATCAGGCTGAATATTTTGGTGGAAGCATTAGTCTGGGCATTAAGATGAGGTTTCAGGCCTTACATCATTTCACTGGTAAATTGCCACTTGTGGAATGGGAAAATGAAGAAACTACGATTCCCGATGGGACCGATACAAATAAAGCTATCCAAAACGGCGTATTGCAAGGGGTAGTAAATGAATTGGCCGGTTTTATAACCAGCCAATTGAATAAAAACAATAAAGTTAAAGTGCTGATCACCGGTGGCGATGCACCCTTTTTTAAGAATCAATTAAAAGGATGTAACTTTGCCAGCCAGGTTATCTACGAACCTTACTTAGTATTAAAAGGATTAAATGAAGTCATTGCATTTGAATATGTACAAAAAAATTAGTTATATCGCCACCATTATGGTAGTGCTTACCGGCATCACTGTAAAGGCGCAGGTTACCACACAATCACCTTATTCGAAGTTTGGTGTTGGAAATGTTAAAGGATTCGTATTGCCACAATTTAAGGCAATGGGAGGAATTTCAACTGGTGTATATAAGCCCAACGGCTACAGCAATGTAAATATGCAAAACCCGGCGTCCTATCCCGGCATCAACTTAACTACTATTGATATCGGCGTTTCTGGAGGCTTCACCACATTGAAAAGCGGCACAACCTCAGAGAAAAGTTTCAACTCTACGCTTAGTCACATGGTTATTGGCGTTCCGGTCACCAACCGTTCTGCTTTAAGTTTCGGGGTTTTACCCTATACTGAGCTCGGTTACCAGTTTGTAAATAAAGTAACTTTAAGCAGTGGGCCTAATTCTGCAAGTCAGGATGCCAATTACATCTATAGTGGTGAAGGTGGTTTGAATAAAGCTTATTTGGGCTATGGTTACCGTTTTGGCAAGAATTTAAAAATAGGGGCCAATGCAGAATACGTTTTCGGAAACCTGATCAATTCTCGTTCAACAGAACTTATTGTTCCAGATACTTTGAGCAGCAATAATACGATCAACTCCCGTATGCAAACAAAAAATAGTGTTGGTGGTTTTAACTTATCTTACGGTATACAGTATGATATCCCATTAAACAGTAAAACTTCAATTATTCTAGGTTATTCAGGTGCATCTGCTTCTTCAGTAAGTTCAACAAGGTCTTCTGTTGTAACCCAATATACCAGAAATTCAGTTGGAGAAGAAAATGCAGCATTAGATACCCTGATGAATATTGATGGAGTAGAATCAAACCTTAAATTGCCATTGGTACATAACTTTGGTTTTAGCATTCAAAAAGAGAACAAGTGGTTAATTGGTGCAGATTACCGTACGGGTAAATGGTCTGAAACGAGTATTGGTGCACAAAACCTGGGTTTACAAGATACTTACGGCTATTCGGTAGGTGCACAAATTACGCCAGACATCAATTCTATTGGCAGCTACTTTAAAAGAGTCGATTACCGTATTGGTTATAATTTTGACAAGACCTATGTTCAGGTTAACAACCAGGATGTGAAACAAATGGCTTTAACTTTTGGTTTTGGATTACCTTTGGCACGTGCCATGAGTGGACTTTCTTTTTATAAATTAAATTTTACTACAGAAATTGGTAGAAGGGGAAATATAAATAACGGACTTGTTCAAGAAAATTTCATCAATTTCCATTTAGGCTTTACGCTTAATGATAAGTGGTTCCGGAAGTTCAAATTTGATTAAATGAATCGCCGGGGTATACTTTTTGGTATTCTAATACTTGGCTTTACACAGGTCTTTTTTAGTTCCTGCAATGACGATGATTTGAAAAAAGCTGGCGCAATTTCAGCCAGTAAGATTACTTTTACCAGAGATCGTTCGCTCGGTGTAGAAGTTATCTACAGCGACTCTGCCAAAGTGAAAGCAAAAGGCTATGCGCCGATACTGGATAAAATGAGCCCAAAAGATGGCAATGTGTATCAGGAAATGCCCAAAGGGGTTAATGTTGACTTTTATGGCGACTTGCAAGTAAAAACCGGAAGTATTTCTTCTGATTATGCGATCATGAAGGACACCGAGCAAATGACTATTTTCAGAAAAAACGTGGTAGTGGTAACTGAAAGCATGACTTTTACGACTGAAGAACTTACTTGGGATCAAAAGAAGAAAATGTTTTTTTCACCAAAGGGAATTGTTAAAAGGCCTGATGGTTCTTTTGTAGATGCTGTGAACTTTTCTGCACCACAGGATTTCAGTACAACAACATTTGAACAAGGGTTTGCAGAAACCTATATTAAAGGTGATTTAAGCGAACAATAGGTAAATTCTTATCGACTTATATCGTTAATTTATAAATACTTATTCAAAAGGCTTTTTAAATTTTCTTTTTTTCGCAAAAGTTGTATCTTGCGCCTCTTAAAAAAATATAAAATAATTATTATGGGTTTAATGACATTTTTGCGTAATCGTGCTGGCTTTATACTTATAGGCGCCATCGGTTTTGCAATTGTTGCATTTTTGTTGGGCGACGCAATTAACGTAGGTAAGCCTTTTTGGGCTGAATCTGAAAAAGTAGTTGGATCTGTTGATGGTGAAAAGATTGACATCGACGACTTCGGAAAAAAAGTAGAACAGAGCGAAGCGCAAATGAAGCAGCAATACGGCGGAAGTTCAAATCCTCAGATGCAGGCAATGGCTGTAGAAAATGTTTGGAATGGTGAAGTAGCTGCAATTCTTTTAAAAAAAGAATATAACCGTTTAGGTTTAACTGTTTCAGGTGATGAGTTGTTTGACCTTTTACAAGGTAAAAAACCTAGTCCACTAATTGTTCAATACTTTGGTAACCCACAGACAGGTCAGGTTGATCGTGCTGCTGTTATCAGTAGCTTAAAACAACAAAGTAAAAACCCTGAGCTTAAAGCACAATGGGATTTATTACAAGTAGAAATTGAAAAGCAAGCGCTACAAGAGAAATACGGTAACATGATCAAAAATTCAGTTTACGTAACTTCTTTAGAAGCTAATGATGAATATATCAATAGAAATAAGCTGGCAAACTTCAGTTATGTAAACTTAGATTATGCTTCTATTGCTGATGCTACTTTGAAATTGTCTGACTCAGATTATTCAGATTATTATAACGAAAACAAAAAACGTTTCGACAATCCGGCTGAAACCAGAACTTTTGAATACGTTTCCTTCTCTATTAATCCAACAAAAGAAGATACTGCAGCAATAAAAGCACAAATCAATAAACTGGCAACTGATTTCAGGACTGCAAAAAACGATTCCTTGTTTTCTGCAATTAATTCTGATGTTAAAGTACCATATACTTATATGACAAGGGGTAAACTGGATCCATCGGTTGATTCGGCAGTATTCAATTTGCCTGTAGGAAGTTTCTACGGACCAATATTGACTGGCAATTCTTATAAACTAATTAAAGTAGTAGATACACGTTTTTCACCTGATTCTGTAAAGGCAAGTCACATTTTAATTGATGCAGCCAAAGTTGGTGGTGTTGATAAAGCGATGAAGATGGCTGATTCACTTAAAACACTGGTTCAGGGAGGCGCAAGTTTTGCAACTTTAGCTGCTAAGTACAGTGTGGACGGATCAAAAGATAAAGGGGGCGATTTAGGCACTTTTAGCCGCGGACAAATGGTTGCTGAGTTTGAGAACGCTGCATTTAATGGTGCGCCTGGAGATCTTAAAGTTGTAAAGTCTCAGTTTGGTGTGCATTTGATAAAAATTGAGAAACAGATGGGTTCTTCAAAAGTGGCTAAACTGGCTTATATTGAGAAAAACCTTACGCCAAGTGGTAGAACAAGAGATGCTGCTTATAAAAAAGCAACCAGTTTCTTAAATGAATTAAAAGGGGATAACTTTAATACTTTAGCACAGAAAAATGGTTATACTGTTGCTATTGCAGATAAAATTTCAGCAAGTCAGGGATATGCCCCAGGATTAGATAATCCACGTCCTTTGATTAAAGATGCTTTTGGAGCTGAAAAAGGAGCTATACTTGAACAAGTTTATACAATGGAAAATTCTTTTGTTGTTGCGCGTTTAACAAGCATCAGTCCAAAGGGCCTATTGCCATTAGCATCCGTTAAGAAAGAAATTGAGCCATTGGTTCGCAAGGCGGTGAAAGCAAAAATGCTGACCGAGAAAATGAACAGCGCATTAAATGGCGCATCAACGATAGCTCAGGTAGCACAGAAAGCAGGGAAACCAGTTGTAGCTGCTGAAAATATCGTTTTTGCTAATCCAATACTTGCCGGTGTAGGTCAAGAAAATAAGCTGATTGGTTCTGTATTCGGATCTGCTCCAGGTAAAATTTCTAAAGCAATAGCTGGTGAGCAGGGTGTCTATGCCTTTAGCATTAAAGGATTCAGCAACCCAACTGCTTTAGCCAATACCTTTAAGCAAAAAGAAACCATGTTAATGGCTGTGTCTCAGCGTTCTTTAGGAGCAGCATTCCAGGCATTAATGGATAAAAGCAAGATAAAAGACAATAGGGTGAAATTCTATTAATCTTATTTTACGTAATTTTGCAACCGGAAGTAACATTGCTTCCGGTTTTTTTATTTTATAGCAATGGATATTCAGGAAAATTTTGTAAATAAAGTAGCCGCTAGTGGCTTGGTTACGTTAAACCTTGAGGATTACTATTCAACAGGGGAACGTGTGGTTTATGATATCAAAGAAAATCTTTTTCATGGTTTGATGTTACGGGAGAAAGATTTTCGGGAATTCATCAAAACCCATGACTGGTCACATTATCAGGATAAAAATGTAGCCATCATTTGCTCTGCAGATGCTATTGTGCCTACCTGGGCCTATATGTTATTGTCGAACAGGTTGATGCCTTTCGCTAATGAAATCGTTTACGGCAATCTGGACATATTAGAAGCTGTATTGTTTACTAAAGCGCTAGCTAAAATTGACATTGCTGGTTTTGCAAATGAAAGAGTGGTTATTAAAGGTTGCGGTGAAATCGCGGTACCTATTTCTGCTTATGTGGAGCTCACCAACTTATTAACCCCTGTCGTAAAAAGCATCATGTATGGAGAGCCTTGTTCTACTGTTCCTGTCTTTAAGCGTAAAGATTGATAACTTTGGAAAGCTTTTTGCAATACTCCATGATGAGATTTACCTTTTTATTTGCTGTATTCCCCATTTTATTTGGATTTAGCGCTTCCGCTCAGGAGTTACCCTTAAAGAAAGAACCTGTTTTTCAGGCGGGAGAGGTTCTTGAATATAAACTAAAGTATGGCTTTATTACTGCCGCAGAAGCAACCATTAAAGTGCTGAATACCGATTTGAAGTTTGACGGTAATTCAACCTACAAACTTAGCGTTGATGCCCATACGTCTGGAACATTTGATGTTTTTTATAAAATCAGGGATCGTTACGATTCTTATATTGATAAAGATACGCTAACGCCATATTTTTACCAGGAGAACGTGAGGGAAGGTGGCTATAGAAGAGAAGATAAGGCGAGATTTACACAAAGTATTCGTAAAATTGTGTCTAACCGCGGTACTTTCACCGGCCCAACACATCAAACTTTTGATTTGGTATCGGCCTATTATTTTGCGAGGAGCTTAGACATTTCAAAAATGAAATTAGGTGATGAGTTTGCCCTGAATTATTTTTTAGGTGATGAAATCAGCCAGCTTAAAATAGCCTATATGGGCAAGGAAGTAATCAATACCAAGCTAGGCAATATCAGGTGTTTGAAATTCAGCCCCTCTATACAGCCAGGGCGAATCTTTAGGAAGGACAGCAGACTTTACCTTTGGATAACCGATGATGGCAACAGAGTGCCTGTAAAGGCGCAGGTTGAAATACTTGTTGGTGCAGTAACCATGGAAATCAAATCAGCCAGTGGATTGAAATATCCTTTGGCTAAAATAAAATAATAAAATGATAGAAATTCAAAACACACTTGTACATGAAGATTTGATCCGCGAGAACTTTGTGTGTAATTTAAGTAAATGTAAAGGGATTTGTTGTGTAGAAGGAGATTCTGGTGCCCCTTTAGAAAATGCAGAAAAGGCCATATTGGAAGAGATTTATCCAAAAATTAGGCACATGCTGGCACCCAAAGGCATTGCAGCCATTGAAGAATACGGTACTTCGGTACTGGATGCTGATGGCGATCTAACTACCCCTTGTGTGGACGGGAATAAAGAATGTGCTTATGTGACTTTTGAAAACGGCATTACTAAATGTGCGATTGAAAAAGCTCATGAACAAGGGATTATAGATTGGCAAAAACCTCTTTCCTGTCATTTATACCCTATAAGAATTACCCAATATCCGGAATTTGATGTGTTGAATTACGACCGATGGAGCATCTGCAGTGATGCATGTACCTTTGGCCGTGAGTTAAAAGTTCCGGTATACTTGTTTTTGAAAGAACCACTGATCAGAAAGTATGGCGCAGAATGGTATAAAGAGCTCGAAGAAAGTGTTGCCGTAATGTAATTTTGGAATACCCACTCATCAACTTTAACAACTAAATTAATAATAAAACTCTTATAATTTGAAAGGAATAATTTTAGCAGGCGGAAGTGGCACTAGGTTGCACCCTTTAACGCTAGTGATGAGTAAGCAAATGATGCCGGTTTATGATAAGCCGATGATTTATTACCCTTTGTCGACATTGATGCTTGCCGGTATCAATGAAATCCTGATCATTTCTACACCACATGACCTTCCTAATTTTGAGAAGTTGTTAGGCGATGGCAGTAGCCTGGGCTGTAAGTTCAGTTACGCGGTACAAGAAGTACCAAATGGTTTGGCGCAGGCATTTGTAATTGGTGAAGATTTTATTGGTAAGGATAAAGTAGCCTTGGTATTAGGCGATAACATCTTTTACGGTGATGGTATGTCCAGATTGCTGCAGAGCAGTTCAGATCCTGAAGGTGGTGTTGTATTTGCCTACCAGGTTGCCGATCCAGAGCGTTATGGTGTAGTAGAATTTGATAAAGATAACCAGGCGATCTCCATAGAAGAGAAGCCAGAAAATCCTAAATCAGATTATGCAGTACCAGGACTTTATTTCTACGATAACAGTGTGGTAGAGATCGCCAAAAATATTAAACCTTCTCCTCGTGGCGAGTTTGAGATTACGGATGTAAACAAAGTTTATCTGGAACAGGGCAAACTTAAAGTAGGCGTGTTGAGCAGGGGAACAGCCTGGTTAGATACCGGAACTTTTTCTTCCTTAATGCAGGCTGGTCAATTTGTGGAAGTTATTGAAGAACGCCAGGGATTGAAGATTGGCTGCATAGAAGAAGTGGCTTACCGAATGGGCTTTATTGATAAAGAGCAGTTGAGAAAAATAGCAACACCACTAGTAAAGAGTGGCTATGGTGCCTATTTATTGAAAATGATCAAATAAATATGACTATAGCTTACGTAACCTATCAAGATAAAGGCGCTTATACTTCCACAACTGTAGAAGAGGAAGATGAACAGCTTTTAACTTTTCTTAAATTAAAAGGGCTAGTTATAGAAACTGTGATTTGGAACGACCCGCAGGTAGAATGGGAAAATTATGATCTTGCCATTTTAAAGTCGCCATGGGATTATTTTGATTTTATTGACGATTTCTACAATTGGTTAGAGATGTTAAAAGCTAATAAGATCAGACTTTTAAACCCTGTCGACATTGTGAAGTGGAATGCCGATAAACATTATTTACAGGACATCCAATCAGCAGGGTTAAAAGTAACGGAAAGTGTTTTCATCACTAAAGATCAAAAGATTGATTTAAATGATTATTTTGAGGATTTCAAGGCTGACAAGTTCATTATTAAACCTTGTGTAAGTGGTGGTTCAAAAAACACCTTTAAGGTTACAAAAGCAAATGTAGCAGAATTAAACCTTAAAATAGTTTCCTTGCTTGCTCAGGAAGATTTTATAGTACAGCCCTTCCTCGCTGAGATTGAAAGAGATGGCGAATGGTCGTTCTTGTTTTTTAATGGAAAGTTTAGCCATGCCCTGTTAAAGAAACCTAAAACAGGTGATTTTAGAGTACAGCATTCCTTCGGGGGTACCATTCATTCGCAAGTGCCGCCCAATAATTTACTGGAAAGCACACAGCAATATGTTGATCTTTTTGCTAAAGATTGTTTATATGCCCGCGTTGATGGTGCGGTGATTAATAATAAATTTGTGTTGATGGAGTTAGAATTGATAGAACCATTCTTGTTCCTGAATATCGAAGCAAATAGTTACCATAATTATCACCAGGCTTTGCTGGAGTTGGTTAAATAATTGGAAGAGGTGCTGATTTCTTCAGCACCTCTTTTTTTGTTTAGGTTTTCGGCATTTATTCCTGGTTGAAGTATTATTTCTTTACTGCTTGCATTGGGTTCATTCCAACCGATTGGCCTCTTACGGCGCCACCAGCTTTTTGTTTAAACAACTGGAACTTGCTTGGCTCCACATTTCCACCCCAGGTGTTATTACTTTCATCAATATCGGCAGTTTCACGCATGGGATCTAACTTAATTGATTTTACCTCCTGATCTTCCACATACATTTTAGAGGCGTTTTTTTCATCCAACCTCCAGATTTGTGCTGGAATACGGTCAACCTTTTTCGATCCATCGGCATAAGTGAATTCCACAATAACGGGCATAATTAAGCCACCTTTATTGCTGAAAGAAAGCTCGTAAAAATGTTTATTGGCATACTTTGCTTTGTCTGCAGCATTGAGGCTTTCTACATTAAGCTTCACTTCTTGTTTGCGGGCAGTGGTATCCACTTTTTCTTGTCCACGAGCATATTTCCAATAGAAATCCCTAGTTTTAGGATCTTTATCAGTGAAGAAGGTAATGTTTTTATCTTCTTTATTTCTAATTTTAGATATATCTTCAAAGGTGTTCAGCAGCGGTTTATCGATTTTCACCATGCTATTTTTCACCGCTGGAAGTTTGGCATTTAAATCTGCTTTAACATATTTAACAGCATCTAGAGAAATATCGCAGGCATCAGTACTGTAAAACCACCCCCTCCAGAACCAATCTAAATCTTCACCACTGGCATCTTCCATCGTTCTGAAGAAATCAGCGGGCGTAGGATGTTTAAAAGCCCATCTTCTCGCATATTCTTTAAAAGCATAGTCAAACAACTCGCGGCCCATAATGGTTTCCCTTAAAATATTTAAGGCTGTGGCAGGTTTAGAATAAGCATTCGGACCGAAGCGAACGATGTTTTCAGAGTTCGTCATCACAGGCTCCAACTGGTCTTTCGGCAATTTCATGTAATCTATGATGGTATAAGCAGGACCTTTCTTGACTGGGAATTTATTGTCCCATAATTCCTCTGTCAGGTATTCCAGGAAAGAGTTCAATCCTTCATCCATCCAGGTCCACTGGCGTTCGTCACTATTTACAATCATAGGGAAGAAATTATGCCCCACTTCATGAATGATGACACCGATCATGCCATTTTTAGTCGATTCGCTATAAGTACCATCCTTTTCTGTACGGCCAAAGTTAAAGCAGATCATTGGATACTCCATGCCATTGGCAGCCTCAATACTTTGAGCTACCGGGTAGGTATAAGGAATAGTGAAATCTGAGTAAGTTTTAATGGTATGTGCAATTGCTTTTGTAGAGAACGGGCGATATAAACCATAGGCTTCTTTACCATAGAAACTCATGCACATCACAGATTTACCTTCAATAGGCTGTGCCATGGCATCCCAAATAAACTTTCTTGAAGAAGTCCATGCAAAATCCCTAACATTATTTGCTTGAAAGATCCAGGTTTTAGTAGCTGTACTTTTCAAGGTTTCTGCTTTTTTAGCTTCTTCCAGGGTAACAATTTCTATAGGTTCGGTAGCAGTTTTAGATTTATTATATCTTGACAATTGAACTGGAGTAAGCACTTTTTCATAGTTCATACATTCACCAGTTGAACCCACCAGGTGATCAGCAGGAACGGTCATTTGAACTTTAAAGTTTCCGAAAGTAAGGGCAAATTCTCCACGACCCGTAAATTGGTGGTTCTGCCAACCCTGGAAATCACTGTATACACACAAGCGGGGGTACCATTGCGCCATGGTAAAAAGATGGTTGCCATCTTCGGGGAAGAACTCATAACCACCGCGACCACCAATGCTCATCCTGTCGGCAATTTTATAATTCCAGTTTACTTTGAAAACGAAAGTCTGTCCTGATTTCAATGCTGTAGGAATTTCAACACGCATCATGGTTTTATTTATGGTATATTTCAATGGTTTTCCTTGGGCATCTGTCAACTTAGTGATTTTAATCCCCATGCCATTATCGGCCGCACTTTCCTGCGCGTTGTCCACCATTGCCGTTGTTGCCATTTCGGGCATCTTCGTACTATTCTGGTAATTGGCATTATTTATATTGCTGTGTTGATTTTCATCAAGCTGCAACCAGAGGTAGGTTAGCACATCGGGTGAATTGTTAACATAAGTTACCGTTTCAGCACCTGTCAGCAACTGGTTTTTTTCGTCCAGCGTACATTGGATATCATAGTCAGCCCTTTGCTGCCAATACTTCGCTCCCGGGGCACCGCTTGCTGTTCTTTGTTCATTGGGGGTGGTGAGGATAGTCCCAAGTTGCTCAAATTTATTACCGTGGTTACTTTCCGGGTTATTTCTGATGTTTTGCGCCTGTGAAATTCCAATGGAAGAACCAAGAAAGACTAAAAAAGTAAAGATTTTCTTCATTAATAGCTTATTATAGTATTTAGATTTAATTTGCGAATCGTTTTAAGGAGATAAGCAATTATAAATTTAAGGCGTTTTTTTTATAAACTGAAATAAGATTGAATCTATGACGCTAATAATAAGCCAATCGCTGTTAATTTGTTACGTATTGCTGGGCTTTACGTCTTTTCCTAAAGCAAAGAACCCGGTAGCAACAGGCCGACATCCTTTACACTTGAGTAGCATGGAACTCAATTATACCACTAAAGGCGAAACGATAGAAATCAGTTGTCGTTTATTTACTGATGATTTAGAGAATGCTTTGAGCAAACAATTCAAAGTCCCTACTGACCTTTCTGCCCCTTCAAAACACAAGGAAATGGATGCACTGTTAAGGAAATACATCGCCCTGCATGTTCAATTAAAGGGTAACGGAAAAGCTTTAGGTTTAAATTATATCGGTTTTGAAAAAGAGAGGGAGGCAATTATAGTTTATATTGAATCTGTACCAGTTAAAGCATTAAAAAAGTTAGCCATTAACAACAGCCTGATGTATGATTTATTTGACGATCAAACTAATATCATGCACATGCATTATAATGGAGAGCGTAAAAGCACTAAACTGGATTACCCGAACAGTAATACAGTACTTTTGGATTTGTAACTTATGGCCTTAAATAATTTAATTTCTGTATTTTTAGGTAAAAATTTAGAGTGATGTATAGGAAAGTAGTAATGCCAGATAAAAATAGCCAATAGAAATATGAACCACCACCTTAAAAAACTTTACGAACTTTCCACATCCCGAAGCCGGGTTATTATAGGCTTAATGTCTGGCACATCGTTAGATGGATTGGATATAGCCCTTTGCCGTTTTCATGGTTCAGGTATGGACACTAAAACTGAATTACTGAACTTTAAAACGGTTCCTTATGAAGCGGATTTTAAGGAAGAGCTGAAATCGATTTCTTTTAAAGAGCAGGTTGATTTACAGAAAGTCACCTTGTTGAATGCATATATTGGTACTTATCATGGAGATTTGATTTTACAATGTCTCAAAGAATGGGGTTACCCAAGCAACGAAGTAGATTTAATTGCCAGTCACGGCCAAACGATATTTCACGCACCTATTTCTAAACACCATTTAAGTGGTTGGCCAAATGCGACTTTACAAATTGGCGATGGCGATCATTTGGCGGTTAAAACAGGTGTAATTACGGTAAGCGATTTTCGGCAAAAGCATGTTGCTGCAGGGGGAGAAGGAGCACCATTGGCAGTATATGGCGATTATTTGATTTTTTCCAGTCCCAAGGAGAACCGCATTTTATTGAATATAGGCGGAATTGCCAACTTCACTTACCTGCCATCAGGCAGAAAACCAGGCTTGGTATTCTCTACCGATGTGGGGCCGGGGAATACGCTGATGGATCAGTTTGTACAAATGAATTACCCAGGTATGCAATACGATGAAAATGCAGCCTTAGCTACAGCAGGGGAGGTAAATGAAGCGCTGTTGGCCGCTTTGTTGAAAGAACCTTTCTTTAGCTTACCCTTTCCTAAGACCACCGGACCTGAGTTGTTTAATTTAAATTATTTGATCAAAGCCTTAATTGCTAGCGGGCACCAGGTTAATCCTGAAAAAGATGCCGTGCAAGTTCTTACCAATGAGGATATTCTTTCGACGCTTTGCGAGTTTACGGCTATAGGAATTACCGAAGCGATAGAGCGATCTATAAGTGCGCTTAAAAACCAAAGTTCTGCAAACTTTGAGATTTATTTAAGCGGAGGAGGGATGCATAACCCTTTGCTGGTTCAGAAGATAAGCGAAAAACTAAAAAAGACCTTAAAAGACACAAAAGAACTGGAAGTAGATCCTGATGCTAAAGAAGCGGTGTTGTTTGCCTTGCTGGCGAATGAATGTATAACAGGAGGGCGGCTTGATTTCGGAAGCCGCCCTGGTCTGCCATCTGTATTAATGGGTAAAATAAGTCTACCGACTTAAATTGCCTGGGTTTCTTTTTTCAGCCAGTTGTTTTCTTCTGTTGTTAAAAAGGGGCTTAATTTCTCGAAAACCATTGCATTATAATCATTTAACCATTGGATTTGGCTTTGCTCTAAAAGGGTTTTCTTAACGATCCTAGTGTTGATTGCAGCTAGCGTTAAAGCCTCAAAAGCATAGAATTCACCAAATTCGGTAGTGGTATTGGAAACGGTATTTACTAAATTCTCAATTCTAATCCCATGTTTTCCGGGGCGATAAATGCCTGGCTCAATAGAGGTAATCATTCCTAATTCAATAGCAACAGGGTTATTAGTGGGGTTAAATACTTGCGGGCCTTCATGCACATTTAGGAAATAGCCAACGCCATGTCCGGTTCCATGACCATAATTTATACCCTGTTCCCAGATTGGTTTCCTGGTGATAGCATCAATTTGATAACCACAAGTTCCTTTTGGGAAGCGTAATTTAGAACCATCAATCATGCCTTTCAACACTAAAGTATAGTCCATGCACTCCTCTTCGGTATTCGTTCCTAAAGAAATGGTGCGGGTAATATCGGTGGTTCCATAAAAATACTGACCTCCGGAATCTACCAGGAATAAACTCTCCGGTTGAAGTTCCGAATCACTTTCAGTAGAAGCAGAATAATGAGGCAGGGCACCATGCGCTTTATAAGCACTTATAGTAGTGAAACTATCGCCCACAAAACCATTTTGTTCCGCTCTGTAGCTACGCAATTTTGCAGCAGCAGAAAGTTCGGTAATTTTAATTTTACCAATGTTTTCTGAAATCCATTTAAAGAAACGGGTAAGCGCAACACCGTCTTTTACCATTGCAGTCCTGGTATTTGCCAGTTCTGTTTCATTTTTAACTGCTTTTAAAACTGTAGAAGGATTGGTTTCTTTAATCACCTTTACAGTCGCTGGCAAAACCTTCAGGTAAGCGTAGCAGTTACGTTTAGGATCAATAAGAATCGAACTGTTTTCAGGAAGATGAGCTAAAGCGTTTTCAATAGCTTCATAAGGAAAAACTTCCACCCCGTTTTTCAACAAAGTTTCTTTTTCTGCTTCCGTTAGTTTATTCGGGTTGATAAATAACTTTGCATAATCCTGGTTAATTAAGGCAAAACTTAAAACGACCGGATTATAGTTCACATCTTTTCCTCTGATGTTAAATAACCAGGCCATGTCATCCAGGGAAGAAACCAAATGAAAATCTGCCTGGTATTTGGTTAAGGCTGCTCTAATTTCTTTTAATTTGGAGCTTACTGATTGACCTATATGTTGTTCTTCAATTAAAAAAGCGGCATCTGTAGGTAAGGGCGGTCTGTCTTGCCAAATTGGGTTTAAATAATCTTTATGTGTTAATGAAATTCCTTTGTCAGAAAGAGTCTGTGTTAAAAGATCACCCGATAAGATAGAGAGTAGCTTCTCGTCAGTGGCCACAACCGATCCATGAGGTAAAGTTTCTCCAAGCCATTGGATGTATTCGGGCATGTGCTGCACTTTTAATTTCACTAATTCGAAACCACTACCATCCAATTGTTCGGCTGCCTGTTCAAAATACCTGGAATCAGTCCATAAGCCGGCGAAATCTTGAGTGATAACCAAAGTTCCTGCAGAACCACGAAATCCAGAAGTAAAAGGGATACAGTTATAATGTTTCGGCAGGTATTCACTCATGTGCGGATCAGCAGAAGGGATGAGGTAAGCCTGCACGTTATCAGCATGCATTTGTTTGCGAATAGCGGTTAGTTTTTCTTTATATGTCATTTTATGAAAGTTGAAAGATGTCTAAACAAAGCTACGGAAATTTATAAAGATGGAGTCTAAGGCTTATAACGATGCGAAATAAACGTGTATTAACGTCTTTTTTAGCTAAAAACGCCTTATACGCCTATTCCGTAAACAATATTATTTTTTTCTAATACTTTTAATAAAAGTGAGGTCAGCCATTGCTTTAAAGCCTCATTGCTAGAAATGGAAAAGAAAATAAAGGATGCCCTGAATGTGTTTTCAACACTGCTGAATCAAATTGAAAATAATGTTGGTCAAATTAAGGATCCATTATGTCAAATCAATTGTGCCCAGCGCAGGGTTATTAATTTAATTAATGACATGTATTTTGAGGAACCTGCATTGTTAAACCAAGAATTTGGAGTCTTAATCACTAGTTCCATCTGTGATCTGTGGACCGAATGTTATCTTCTTCTAGATGAATGCGGTGCTGAACAACCAGAAGGCCGGGATTGTGAAGGATACCTAACAGAACCATTAAATGTTTACCTGCTTTATTTTGTTCACGAAAAATTATTTCAAATTATGGATTATATTGAGGAGATGAAAGAAACGGAAATCCCGGTTTGGTATAGTCTTTGCGATTAGCGGTAAAAAATAAATACTAGAAGTAAGTGTATTTTATTGAATACTTTTGTTGCAAAATTGACATTATAAAATTTATATGAGAAAACTGCTCCTTGCATTCACCTTTTCTTTGCTTTCTACCTGTGCATTTTCCCAAATGAATGGTGATTTTAATTATAGTATTGGTGTTAGAGGCTATAATTACATGCAAATGCCCAAGATTCTGAACCAGACCAATAGTGATAAATACATCACTACTTACTTTAACAGTTACCTGGTCAAATTTAATGACAATCAGTTTAGTTACCGGCTTAACGGAAGTTATGTTAAAAAGAACCTGAGCTTTGCCAATAACTGCGAAAATTGTGAACTGGTGGATGGTGTTATGAAAGACTTTTCATTTAAGGTTGGTTTCGAGAAAAACTTTAATTATGCAGTGATCCAACCTTATTTTGCCTTTGATCTGGGCTATAGGACAAATAAGTTTGAAGGCATCTCTACAAACATCAATGCACAACGCATAATAATGGATATGCCACAGTCACAGAATTCAATTATTGCCACCAAAGAAGGCTTTACCATATCGCCCGTATTTGGGGTCAAATTCAATCCCGTTAAACAAATCTCTGTTTTCGCAGAAAGCAATCTGGAGTTCTTTTATTCTTATGAACGCCAGGAAAATGTTTCTCAGGATGTATCCAATACCAGAACACTGAGTAAATTTCATAAAACCGAATATTTAATTAACCCGGTTTCCATAGGTATTCAGGTTCACTTTGGCAATAAAAACTAAATGAAAAGAAATATCATTATTACAGGAGGCCATGGCCAGCTTGGGCAGTGCCTTCAGGAAATTACCGGCAGTACAGAACAGCCATATCAGTATGTGTTTTTATCCTCAGCCGACCTTGATCTTTCTGCACCGGATCAGATGCAAAGCTTGTTTGAAAAATATCAACCTGCATTTTGTGTCAATTGTGCGGCTTATACCGCTGTAGACCAGGCTGAAGAAGATGAAGGCCAGGCCTTCGAAATTAATGAACATGCCGTTGAAAGGCTGGCAAAAACCTGTACTGCTTACCAGACCACGCTGATCCATATTTCTACAGATTTTGTATTTGATGGCGCTTCAGGAATTCCGCTAACAGAAAACAGCATCACAAATCCCATCAATGTTTATGGCTTATCCAAACTAAAGGGAGAGCAGGCTATTCCAAGAGTGCTGGATCAATATTATATTCTCCGCACCAGCTGGCTGTATTCAGAAAAAGCAAATAATTTTTGTAAAACCATGTTGAAGCTCGCACAAATTAAGGATCATTTACAGGTTATTTCTGATCAGGTTGGTACCCCAACCTATGCTATGGATCTGGCACAAACCATTACTTTAATAATCAATTCTAATCAAAATGCTTATGGCATTTATCATTACAGTAATGAAGGTGTAGCTTCCTGGTATGATTTTGCAAAAGCTATTTTTGAATTTGCAGAAATTGACATTGAGGTGCTCCCGGTAAATTCCAATGCGTTTGTTACCAAAGCAAGGCGACCACATTATTCAGTTCTAGATAAATCTAAAATAAAAAACACATTTAATATTAGCATTCCATATTGGAAGGAGAGTTTAAACCGGTGCATCAATAGGATGTAAGTTGAATTCTATATATTTGCCCAATTAATCAATTAATACTTTATGAAAGTTGCCCTAATTACAGGCGTTACAGGTCAGGATGGTGCCTATCTTGCAGAATTTTTATTAAAAAAGGGATATTTTGTTCATGGATTAAAAAGAAGGACTTCCATGTTTAATACAGACCGTATCGACCATTTGTACCAGGACCAGCATGAGCAGCGTATTAATTTTAAACTGCATTTCGGTGACCTCACAGATTCGACGAATTTAATTAGGATAATACAGGAAACTCAACCAGATGAAATTTATAATTTGGCTGCAATGAGTCATGTACAAGTGAGTTTTGAAATGCCAGAATACACTGCAAATGTTGATGGAATTGGTACATTAAGGTTGCTTGAAGCCGTTAGGATTTTAGGCCTAGAAAAAAAGACCAGGATTTACCAGGCATCTACCTCAGAATTGTATGGACTGGTGCAGGCGGTTCCACAAAGTGAAACGACACCTTTTTATCCACGTTCGCCTTATGCCGTGGCTAAAATATATGGTTATTGGATTACGGTAAATTACCGGGAGGCTTATGGTATGTTTGCCTGTAATGGTATTCTTTTTAACCATGAAAGTCCATTGAGAGGAGAAACTTTTGTGACACGTAAGATTACCCGAGCTGCTTGTAAGATAGCTTTAGGATTACAGAAGTGTTTGTATTTGGGTAACCTTTCTGCACAAAGGGATTGGGGGCATGCAAAAGATTATATTGAAGCCATGTGGTTAATCTTGCAACAAGAAAAAGCAGAAGACTTCGTTATAGCTACAGGTATAACTACAACAGTTCGCGACTTTGTAAAAATGAGTTTCGCTGAGTTAGGGATAACAATCGAATTTATAGGTAAAGATGAAAATGAAAAAGGTGTTATTATTGATTTAGACCCTGAAATTGTCGCACAACTGGGTTTAAATGCTTCAGCAATTCATTTAGGTATGGAAGTAATTAAGGTGGATCCAAAATATTTTAGACCAACAGAAGTTGATCTTTTATTGGGTGATCCAACTAAATCAAAAACGCAATTAGGCTGGGAACCTAAATATGATCTTCCTTTATTGGTTAAAGACATGGTTCTTGCAGACCTTATACTTATGAAAAAAGATGAGCACCTTAAAAAAGGTGGTTATACACCATTAAATAATTTTGAATAATTTCTATTAATATCATGATATATGAGCTTTAAAAAAGCCTTCACTACTTTTTTATTTTTTGCCGTAACTTTACTAACATCCGTTGCTTTTGCACAGAATAATTATGCTGATGTAAAAGTTGATGAGCTTAGTGATGCACAGATTAAACAATTGATGCAACGGGCAGAAGCTATTGGTTACAATGATGTACAATTGGAACAGATGGCTGCTGCACAAGGAATGAAGGCTGATGAGATTGAGAAATTGCGCTTGCGTGTAGAAAAAGTTAGGAAGCAAGGAAGCACTTCTATAGATGGCTCAACACCGAAACCAGCCAGCCAAACTTCTGATAATGAAAGTTCAGAAAGAGTTTATATTGGTTCAGAACAATCTGATACTACAAATAAAAAATTCAAAAACTATTCAGCTAATTCTGGGGAATCAGCGCTTAGAGACGCTTTTGGCAACTTGATTCCAAAAGTTTTTGGTGCTGAATTGTTTAAAAATAGTAACATCACTTTTGAGCCAAACCTAAGGATGGCGACACCTAAAAGTTATGTGATTGGACCTGATGATGAGTTGTTGATAGACCTATCAGGGGATAATGAAGCTAGTTATAAATTAAAAGTAAGTCCTGAAGGAATAATCCGCTTACAATATGTCGGCAACCTTGCTGTAGGGGGACTATCCATTGAACAAGCGACTTCAAAAATTACTTCAAAAATGGCAAGTACCTACCCTGCTTTAAGAAGTGGGAGAACGAAAATTGCTGTTAATTTAGGTAATATCAGGAGTATAAAAATCACTCTAGTAGGGGAGGTAGTAAAACCTGGTTCTTATACATTATCGTCGCTTTCAACGGTGTTCAATGCTTTGAATGCATCTGGAGGGCCAAATTTAAATGGTTCATTCCGTAAAATTCAAGTGATCAGGAACAATAAGGTGGTTTCTACTATTGACGTTTATGACTTCTTGTTGAAAGGCATTCAGGTTAACAACATACGTTTACAAGATCAGGATGTAATTAATATTCCCGTTTATCAAAGCAGGGTAGAAATGTCTGGAGAAGTGAAGCGTCCTGCATTATTTGAGGTATTAAGTTCTGAGTCTTTGGATGATGTTTTACGTTTTGCCGGTGGTTTTAGCAATCAGGCTTATACCGCAAAAATCAAAGTTTTGCAAAACACTAATAAAGAGCGAAAGATTATTGATGTAGTGGCAGAGAAATTTGCTACTTATGGGCCTTTAAATGGGGATAAATATATTGTAGAAACTATTCTTGATCGTTTTGAAAACCGTGTTGAAATTGAAGGTGCAGTATTCAGGCCCGGACCATTTGAATTGGAAAAAGGACTAACTTTAAAAGGATTGATCATTAAGGCAGATGGACTAACAGAAGATGCCTTCTTAAACCGGGGTTACATCAACCGTTTAAATGCGGATAATACTTTAGCTTTACTATCCTTCGATGTGGCAAAGGTGATTGCAGGAACTGAAAAGGATATTCTATTACAAAGAGAAGATAAGGTTACTATTTCTTCACTTTTTGATTTGCGCGATGAATATAAAGTGAGTATTCAAGGTGAAGTCAGAGCGCCAGGCACTTTTAATTATGCTGACAACATGAGCCTGGAGGATGTCATCCAAATGGCTGGTGGCTTTAACGAAGGCGCAACTCCGAACCGGATTGAGATTTCGAGAAGAATTAAAAATAGTGACGTAACATCTATTTCTGCACGTACAGCTGAAGTTTTTACAGTGAATGTGAACGAAAGCCTCAAAATAATGGATCAGAATTTTGTGTTGAAACCATTCGATGTGATATCGATTCGTAGTTCAGAAGGCTATCAGATACAAAAACAAGTAAAATTAGAAGGAGAAGTTTTATATCCAGGTATTTATACCATTACTCAGAAAAACGAAAGAATTTCTGATCTTATCAAAAGAGCTGGAGGTTTGAGTCCTTTGGCTTATGTTGACGGTGCCTCGCTAAAACGACCCGGAGCGGAGAAAGTAAATCCTAATGATAAGAACGCTATTAACAATAAGGACGAAGAAGCCAAGAAATTCATGAACCTTAAAAGGGCACAGGAAGCTGGTGTAAAAGATACAGCTCAGGCAGTAGTTGAACTTAAGTTGGTTCAATCAGATTTAGTGGGTATTGACCTTAAGAGAATCATGGATAAGCCATTGTCTAAGGTAGATTTAATTGTTGAAGATGGGGATGTAATCAGGGTTCCGAGACAACTGCAGACCGTAAAAGTAACAGGTGAGGTGCTTAATCCTAATAGCATCGTTTACTCCTCCAGTAAAGGGTTTAAGCAATATTTAAATGGTGCCGGGGGCTATACGTCACAGGCTTTGAAAAGCGGTGCATTTATTAAATATGCGAATGGTTCTGTAGAAGCATCAAAGAGTTTTTTAATATTCTTTAGGAATTATCCTAGAGTAAAACCAGGTGCTGAGATTTTAGTGCCTAAAAGGGCTGAGAGAGAGCGGATGACAGCCCAGAGTTGGATTGGAGTGGGAACGGCAGTGGCTTCTTTAGGAGCTATAATTGTTAGTTTACTAAGGTAATACATTGGTTTTTTAAGAAATTTTTCATACAAAAAATGAATCCAGAAATTATAAAAAATGAATCAACTAATTCAGAAGAAGTTTCATTGAAAGGTGTTATTCTTAAGATGCAAGAATTGATAAATTATCTGTTATCTAAATGGTTAATAATAATTTCCTTTATTACTTTTGGTGCTTTGCTTGGTTTTGTTTTCGTGTATTTTACGAAACCTGTTTATACAGCGACTACAACTTTTGTTTTAGAAGAGGGAAATAAGAGTGGTGCATTAGGTAGCTTAGGAGGTTTAGCATCGATGGCGGGTATTGATTTAGGTGGAGATGGAGGTGGAATTTTTCAGGGTGATAATATTCTTGAATTGTATAAGTCACGATCAATGATTCAGAAAACTTTATTAACCGAGGTTATATTTAAAGGTGAAAAGGAATTGTTGGTAGATCATTATATAAATTTCAATGGGCTTAAAGAAAAATGGCTTGATGAAGAATTACCTTTAAAAAATATCCAGTTCCAAGTTCGAAAAAACATAGATACCCCTACATTGGCTTCAAAACGATTAATGGACAGTCTTATAGGAACAATTGTAGTTGAAATAAACAAAAAATATTTGGTTGTGTCCAAGCCGGATAAAAAATTAAATATTATTAGGGCGGACGTAAAAGGTACTGACGAGTTTTTTTCTAAAGCATTTAATGATCAGATTGTAAAAAATGTAAATGATTTTTATATACAAACAAGAACAAAGAAATCATTGGATAACATAATCATTCTACAGCAAAAGACTGACTCTGTGATGGCAATCATGAATAACTCAATTAATGCATCTGCTGCAACTTTGGATGCAACTCCAAATCTTAACCCAATTAGGCAGTCTTTAAGAGCACCAGTACAACGCTATCAGTTTAGCGCAGAGATTAATAAAACTATTTTAAGTGAATTAGTAAAAAACCTGGAATTATCAAAAATAGCATTACGCAAAGAAACGCCCTTAATTCAAGTAATTGATCAGCCTATTTTACCGTTAGATAAACAAAAATTCGGGTATCTAAAAGGCCTAGTATTAGGTGGGTTTCTTTTTGGATTTTTAAGTGTAATATTCTTGTTTCTAAAAAGAATATTACTAGTTGTGACTAAATAAACCATAATGTTAATTGATTTAGCGAAAATTATTGAATTACCTAAAATATTTGATGAGCGGGGGAATCTTTCCTTTCTCGAAGAAGACAATCATATCCCATTTAAGATGGAAAGAGTATATTGGATATACGACGTTCCAGGGGGTTCTACAAGAGGTGGGCATGCATTTAAAAACCAGCATGAATTAATCATAGCGCTTTCAGGGAGTTTGGATGTAATAATCGGTGATGGAGTTAATGAAAGAAGGATTAATTTGAATAGGTCTTATTATGGTTTATATATACCTAATATGATTTGGCGGCAAATGGATAATTTTTCAACAAATTCATTGGCATTAGTGGTAAGCAGTACAGCTTTTGACGTAACTGATTATGTTTATGATAAGGAAGCATATTTAAAACTATTAAATGTATTTAAATAAAAACACAGTATTAGACTGTAAAATAATAGAATTACCTAAAATTCATAACCGGGATGGTAATCTTACTGCAATTAATAGTGGAGTTGAGGTCCCATTTAATATTAAAAGAGTTTATTATTTGTATGATATACCGGGTGGTGAGATGCGAGGTGCACATGCACATTTTGAGCTTGAACAATTGATTATTGCTGCAAGCGGTAGTTTTGATGTTATACTCGATGATGGTGTTACAAAAAAAAGCATCACACTGAATCGGCCTTATTATGGTCTTTATATAAAACCTGGAATATGGCGAGACTTAGTTAACTTTTCATCAGGGTCTGTTTTACTTGTTCTAGCCTCATTGAAGTATTCTGAAAATGATTATATACGTGATTATAATAGCTTTTTAAACTTAAAAAATGGAAATAATTGATTCAAATGCTGTTGATTACAGATCAATATTTAGTATACCCTTTCATATTTTTAATACGGCAGACTTCAACGATTTAAATAAGAATAAATGTAGTGAAGTTAAATATTTTTTATTTAAAGATTCTAAATTTCGATTAGGATTTATAGGCGGAATAAATAATGGATATTTAATATCTCCTTTCTCTGCACCATTCGGGGGCTTTTCATTTTTGAAACAAGAAGTTCAAATTGCAAGTATTGAAGCTGCTGTCAATTTGTTAGAACAATATGTTATTAAGAATGGACTAAAAGGCATAAAAATTCTACTTCCACCTTTATTTTATAATGAAACTTTTCTGTCTAAAGTGATTAACGTTTTTTACAGGGGTAATTATAAGGTTGCAAATCTTGATTTAGATTTTTATATAAATTTAAAGAAGGTAGAAAATTATGCTGAAAATATTTGGCACAATGCTAAGAAAAACATGAAAATTAGCTTGAAACAAGATTTTGAATTTGTGAAATGTGACATAGATAGGCTTGATGAAGTTTATGATGTTATAAAGCAAAATAGAGAATCTAAAGGGAAACCATTAAATATGACTCTCGAAAATTTAATTGCGACTTCTCAAATTATCAAAACCGATTTTTTTCTTGTACTTCAAGATGGGGTGAGTATAGCATCAGCAATTGTTTTTCATGCAACAGATTCAATCATGTATGTTCCTTTTTGGGGGGATAAGCCTGGTTTTGGACTTTTAAAACCAATGAATTTTATTACTCATAAGATTTTTGAATATTATTATAATAATGGTAAAAAGTATGTCCATATTGGTATTTCAACTGAAGAAAGTCAACCGAACTATGGCCTTTGCGAGTTCAAAGAAAGTATAGGCTGTACAATTACACCAAAATTCACTTTTTTAAAAGAGTTTTAAATGCTGTATAAAGGTAATATTATTAATCCTGATCCTTATTTGAAGCCTTGTTATAAGCTTAGTCCTTTCTGCAACACAGATATAAAGGAGAACAATGAATTTCCTTCATCTAGTTGTGCAAGTGATTATTTTAAGAATAAGCATAAAGATTTGCAATTTTTATATACAACGAATGGCAGAGCTGCTTTAAATATGGCATTGCAGAGTCTGAATTTAAATCCAAATGATATAGTGAGCATTTTAACCACTAGTCAGAATTTTTATATAAGTGGATGTGTTACGAGGGAAATAGAAAAATTCTGTAAATGGGATCGTGAAGTAACCTCCTCAACAAAGGTTATATTTGTTAATCATGAGTTTGGTTTTCCTTTCGGTGGTATGGAAGAGTTAAGGAATTTCAATATACCAATAATTGAAGATTGCGCTTATTCATTTAGTTCCCAGTCTAAAAATAGTATTGTTGGTCATGTCGGTGATTTTGTAATCTATAGTTTTCCAAAGTTTTTTCCTATCCAAATAGGAGGCATGTTGGCTTTTAGAAATAATCTCGAACTTTACAAAGAATTGCCAAGTGAAGATCTGTTATATATCAATAATGTAATTAGTCCCTACCTTAGTTTTGTTGATCAGTTCTCTGATCTCCGCCGTGCGAATTACAACTATCTTGAAAAAGAATTTAAAAAATATGGTTTATTAACTAGGTTCGGGGAATTAGCGAAAGGAGTTGTGCCAGGAGTGTTTATGTTTAAAGTGCCGGATCATATTGATACTGGGGATTTGAAAAATTTCTTTTATGCAAATGGAGTTGAATCTAGTGTTTTTTATGGGGAAAGCTCATTTTTTATTCCTTGTCATCACCGCCTTTCGAAAGTAGATCTTGATTATTTTATTATACTAATCGATTTTTATCTCAATATTAAATAAAATCGTTATGAAGACATCAAATATAATTTTAGGAGAAGATGTATTTATTGACCCCAGTACATCATTCAATAATGTGAAAATTGGCAAAGGGGTTAAAATTGCGAAAAGATGCTCCATATTTGGTTCTGCTGAATATCAATTGGAAATTGGGGATGGTACTTATATTGGAATGAATACGATTCTTAATGGATATAAAGCGAAATTGAACATAGGAAAAAGAGTAAGTATTGCTCAAAATGTTAATATTATGGTGGATTCAGGCCCAAATGCTAGTCCAGAAATGCAAAAAATATATCCCATTATTGAAGGAGAAATCACTATTGGTGATGACAGCTGGATCGGAGCAAATGTAGTAATTATGCCAAATGTTAAATTAGGTAAATTTTGCGTGGTGGCTGCTAATAGTTTCGTAAATAAGAATTTTGATGACTATTCATTAATTGCTGGTACACCTGCGAGATTTATAAAAAAAATAAAATGATTAAGTTTTTAGATTTACAGAGCATAAATAAAAAATATAAGCAGGATTTAATGGCGGCTTTCGAACGTGTTATTGATTCTGGTTGGTTTATAATGGGTGAAGAATTAAAGAATTTTGAATCAAACTTCGCAAATTATTGTGGTGTTAAGCATGCTATAGGCGTAGCTAATGGTTTAGACGCATTAGTCTTAATTATTCGAGCCTATAAGGAAATGGGTGTTTTTAAAGACGGAGACGAAATTTTAGTGCCTGCTAATACTTATATAGCAAGTATTCTTGCTATCTCTGCTAATAACTTAATCCCTATTTTGGTTGAGCCCTGTTTAAAAACTTTTAATATTGATCCTTTATTAATTGAGAAAAGCCTAACTACTAAAACAAGGGCAATATTACCAGTTCATCTTTATGGCCAGCTTGCAGAAATGGAGGTAATTCTAAGAATAGCTAAAAAATATAATTTAAAAGTTATTGAGGACTGTGCTCAGGCGCATGGTGCTTCTGCTAATGGGAAAATGGCAGGTAGTTTTGGAGATGCATCAGGATTTAGTTTTTATCCTGGAAAAAATTTAGGTGCATTAGGAGATGGTGGTGCAATTACAACAAATGATGAAGAATTAGCATCAACACTGAGAGCTCTTATAAATTACGGATCCACGCTGAAATATGAAAATTTCTTTAAAGGTGTAAATAGCAGACTTGATGAAATTCAGGCAGCATTTTTAGATGTTAAGCTTAAGCATTTGGATGAAGATACCGCTTTAAAAAGATCAATTGCAAATAGATTTATTAATGAAATTAAAAACAATAAGATTGTATTGCCAATTATTAAAGAACAGGAAAGCCATGTTTGGCATTTGTTTGTGGTCAGAACAGAAGACAGATTGGCTTTGCAAAAATACCTTAATTTTAATGGTATACAAACTGTTATTCATTATCCTATTCCCCCCCATAAGCAAAAAGCCTATAAGGAATTAAATGATCTGAATTTCGTAATAAGCGAAAAAATCCATAAAGAAGTATTGAGTTTGCCATTGGGGCCAACGATGACAAAAGGAGATGTTGATTTAATAATCAGCATTATAAACCTTTATTAATCGAATTACGTGAAACTGATAAAAACAACTTTTTTTGCTGCAATTATAACTTTTATCCGGATTGCTTCTGGCTTTATTGCGGTAAAAGCAGTTGCTATGTTTACTGGACCTGCTGGTGTTGCTATAATTGGTCAGTTTACAAATTTCATGACAATCATTTTAACCGTTTCCAATGGTGCAATAAATACGGGAGTTGTTAAATATACGGCAGAATTTAAGGGTTCTGAATATAAATTGAAAAAACTTTTCAGTACAGCTTTACGAATTTCTATATCTTGTTCCTTATTCATAGGAGTGATTTTACTTGGCCTGTCTAAATATCTTTCAGAATTAATTTTGAAGTCTCCAATTTATACGAATGCCATAACAGTATTAGGCTTAACTATTATTTTTTATTCTCTAAATACGTTATTAATATCCATTTTAAATGGAAAAGAGCAAATAAAAAAGTATACGGTAGTGAATTCAGCAAGTAGTGTTATTGGGCTTCTGTTTACTGTTGTACTCGTTTTTTTTTATAAAATTCAAGGAGCACTATATTCGATTGTATTATCCCAGTCTGTCATTTTTTTTGTCACTCTATTTTTCGTGGCAAAAAGTAACTGGTTTTCTTGGTCATATTTTAAACGGCCTTTTGATATTTCTCTTGCAAAAAAATTAGGGGGTTATAGCATTATGACGTTGGTATCAGTATTTACGGCGCCTGTTGTTCAAATGGTGCTTAGAGATATGGTAATAACTAAAATTGGTGTGGATTCGGCTGGATACTGGCAAGGTGTAATGCGTGTTTCAGATGGATACTTGCTTTTAATCACAACAGCCTTAAGTACGTATTATCTGCCAAGGCTTTCCTCATTAAAAACCAATAAGGATTTGCGTAAGGAAATATTTTATGGATATAAAATTATATTACCAACAGTGTTATTTGGATGTATAATGATTTTTTTCTTAAGGTTTTTAATTATAAAAATATTGTATACCCCAGATTTTATGGAAATGGAAAAGTTATTTTTTTTCCAGCTAGTGGGCGATTTTTTTAAAATCGCAGCCTGGATCATAGCTTATCTTATGCTTGCAAAAGCAATGACAAAGCTTTTCATCATTACCGAAATTGTATTTAGTTTAATCTATCTTATATTAGGTTATATTTGTGTTGATTTATTTGGATTATCGGGGCTGACTATCGCATTTGCAATTAATTATTTTATCTATTTTGTTTATATGGTCTTTAATTTTCGAGAACTAATTTTTTATAAAAATGAATAATACACCATTAGTTTCAATCTTAACAGCACTTTATAATCATGAAAATTATATTAAAGAATCATTAGATAGCGTATTGCAGGAAGAATATACGAATCTGGAATTAATTATTATCAATGATGGTTCAACCGATAATTCAGAACAGATTGTTAAAGAATGGATTAAAAAAAATGGGGGTTTAATTCGAACAGAATATTTTTTCAGATCAAATAAAGGCGTTTGTGCTACCGCAAATGAGCTAATACTAAAAGCCAGAGGTAAATATATTGTTTGGTTACCAAGTGATGATTTATTAATTAATAATACCATTAAAGATAGGGTAACTATATTAGAAAATAATCCTGATAAATTAGTCTTGCTGAGTGATGCCGCAGTAATTAATGCCAATGGTGAAAGGATAGGTGAAAGTTCCATGGAACATCATCGTGTGGATAAAAAGAATTATCATAGTATTGATGGTTTAATTAAACAAACTATTACTGGACTAGGTGTTTCCGGGGCGACATTGTTTTTAAATAAAAAAATTTATGACCTTGTTGGTTTTTATCCTGAAAATCTAGCTGCAGAAGACTGGTATTTTTTTCAAAGAGCGGCCTGTAAAGGCAAGATCTTATTTTGGGATAAAACAGTTTCACTTTATAGGATTCATAATTCAAATGCTTCAAATGCACTAAATTATAAAATTTTTAGTTCTATAATTATTTCGTTTATTAAAAATTTCAGTCAGTTTCCCAGTTTTCATTACCGGATTTTAGCATCAATACAAATCATTAAATTATCCCTTATTTATCTCAAAGTGAGAGCTAAAGTTGTAATTCATGAATTATTTTGATTTTTTTCTTCTAGCTGAAGATAATCTTTATAGCTTAATTCTATTCTCATTAGCATTTGTTTTACTTTATCTTTTGATTTATAGGCGTTATATATTGTCTTTGTTTGACCCTATGTTTTTAATATTTGTTGCCTCAGGGTTAGCAAATGCAATTGTTTTTTTTCTTTATTATCTTCATGAAATCAAGCCTCATTATTTTTATTCCTTTATACTTACTGAGTTCGCTTTCATTAGTGGCTTTTTTGTTTTTAAACCTATAATAGGCTTTAAAGATTACTTGAAGATAGAAACAGCCACTAACCCTCAGTCAGTTAGTGTGTTTGATGAAAATTTTATGACTATAATGTTTTATTGGGCAAGCATATTACACATACTTTCCCAAGTTATAACTTATCTTGTTGTTGGCCTTCCAATTTTTATGGAGAGTAGACTCACAACTTATTCAGGAGGTTCAGGATTTGGTTTGTTTGGTCGCCTCCTTGATGTTTCAAGCTGTGTTGGAATATTTCTTTTGTTTTATAGGATGTTTTATTCAAGAAACACCTACTATGGAAGTGTCTATAACTTTTTTTACCTTTTGTTTGTGGTTTTTGCTATGATCGTATCAGGAAATAAAACAAATCTTTTATTTCTTATTTACTATCTTTTTATTTTAAACATTTTCATGCTAAAGTTGAGAGGAAGCGCTATAACCAATCAAATTAATAAAATACTTAAGCTGCAAAAAATACTGCTATTTGCTTCTATTGCCTTGATCTTTTTAGTAATAGCGATTCAACTAACCACTATAGGCAGCAATTCTGATTTTTCCAGTTCTTTATTGGTGTTGGGAAAAAGAATTGTCTCATTTGGTGATATTTATTACCTCACTTTACCAAATGATGTAATTACACAATTGCATGATAAAGGAGGTCCGGTTTTGCAGCTTTTCAAAGATCCACTTGGCATGTTTAGGATTGTGCCATGGGTAGATTTACCTATTGATAATGGGTTTGCAGTCAGTTCATATCATTATGGAGATGTTCCTTCTGGGCCAAATCCTAGATATAATTATTTTGCTATGCTTTACTTTAATTATTATGGCACGCAAATGGCTTACTGTTTTCTTTTGGGGTTGTTTTTGTCGTTTTTAAGGAATAAATTATTTTATCTTATGCCAAAACATATTTTTTTTGGTGTAATATATACTCTTTTTTCCATAAATATTATATATGCTTTTCAGGATATGCCTACAATGGTTCTTAAATGTTTTTCAATTATTTGTTTTTTTCCAATGATTTTTGTTTTCACTCTGATTACAATGAGATTACTACGCCTTAATAATCCCAAAAATTATATTTAATTATGGCAAATCATGAAATAAATAAGCTTTTGGTGGTTGTGGTTTTATATAATTTGCGACTTGAAGAAAGTTCATCACTTATCTCCTTAAATCAAAATTGCTTATTAACAGACGTCTTAATTTATGATAATTCACTAGATAATCTTAATCAAAACAGTAAAAATTTTTTTCAGTATTTAAACATAAAATATATACACGATCCCAGCAATCCGGGTGTAAGTAAAGCTTATAATTCTGCTGTTGAATATGCCTTTCAAAATAATAAATCTTTTATTTTACTATTAGACCAAGATACCTTTTTGCCCAAAAATGCTTTGGAAATATACTTAAATGCCGCAATTAAAAATCAAGAAATTAAGTTGTTTGCACCATGTTTGAAATTCAATGATAAAATTTATTCACCTTGTAATTACTATATGCATAAAGGTTTCCATAAGAATAAATTCAAAATGGGTGTAAACAGTCTTAAGGATGTCAACTTTTTGAATAGTGGTTTATTACTTAATATTCATGCATTTAAACAGACTGGTGGTTATGATGAAAATATTCGTTTGTATTTTAGTGATTTTGAATTTATTAATAGATTTAAGAAGTATTATAAAAGTTATTTTCTTATTGATTTAGTCTGTTTGCATGAATTAGCCAGCACAGATAAAACTGATCTGAACAAAGCACTAAACAGATTTGTTATTTATTGTACAGATGCAAAAATGGCTGCTAAATCCAAATTATTATGGTTTCAATATTGCATTACTTTAGGTTTAAGGTCACTAAAGCTAAGTTTCCATTTCATGAATTTTAACTTTTTTAAAATTTTTTATTCAAAATTTATATGAACGAAAAAATTTCAGTTTGCATTGCTACATTTAATGGAGAAAAATATATTTATCAACAATTAGAATCTATACTTTGCCAATTAAAAATAGGAGATGAAATAATCATTTCTGACGACTCTTCAACTGATCATACACTCGAAATTATAAGATCCTTCAATGACAAGAGAATAATTGTTTTGGAAAAACAGGTCTTCAAGAACCCTATATTTAATTTTGAAAATGCTATTAATAATGCTACTGGTTCAATAATATTTCTTTCAGACCAAGATGACGTCTGGTTAGAAGGAAAAGTATCCACCATGATGGATGCATTGCAGGATCATGACTTGGTAGTAAGTAATGCTATAATTGGCGATTCCAATTTAAAGGTTGTAAAAGATTCTTATTTTGAATGGAGGAATTCACGTTCTGGTTTATTTAAGAACTTTATGAAAAATTCTTATTTAGGATGTTGTATGGCTTTTAGAAGGGAAATTTTAGCGGTTATTTTGCCTTTTCCTAAGAAAATTCCTATGCATGATATGTGGATAGGGATAATGGCAGAATTGTATTTTAAACCTATATTTATTAATAATAGATTAATTATATATAGAAGACATAATAGTAATACAACTGTATTGAGTGAGGATTTTACTAGTAATGAAAGTTTAATGACTAAAGTAAAGTTTAGAATTGATTTATTAATTGAAGTTGTTAATAGAAGTGTTAAAAAAACTTTAACGAGATTTGAGGGCTAATGACTGAAATTAAAAAATTTATAAAACAGAATGTTGATATTACTTCATGTATTGTATTATACAAGAACGACCGTCTATTGTTAAATGAGGCTATTCAAAGCTTTTTGAATACAAGTTTAAACGTAAAGCTGTTTTTAATCGATAATTCTCCAACTGAGTTATTGAAAGATATTAGTGTAGATCCAAGGGTTCATTATATGCATAATCCTGCAAACCCTGGATTTGGTGCAGCACATAATATTGCTATAACAATGGCCATTAAAGAGCAGGCGACTTATCATTTGGTTCTCAATCCTGATATATTTTTTAAACAAGGGAATTTAGAGAAGTTATTTGATTTCATGGAGGAACAACCAGAAGTTGGACATGTTATGCCAAAAATATTATTTCCTGATGGATCAATACAATATCTTTGTAAAACCAATCCCACACCTTTTGATCTTTTTGCCAGAAGATTTATGCCAAACTTTATGAAAAATTGGTTTAAAAAAAGGATGGATGCTTATGAATATAGGAATAAAAATTATAATGAAACAATGTTTGATATTCCTTATTTATCGGGTTGTTTTATGTTTTTAAGAACAGAAACGCTAAAAAAGGTTGGTTTTTTCGATGATCGGATTTTTATGTATATTGAAGATGCAGATTTAACAAGGAGATTTTTAGAGGTTTCCAAAACTGCTTATTATCCGAAAGCAGTAGTCTATCATCACTTTGCAAAAGGTTCTCATAAAAATTGGAAACTTATGTGTTATTCTTTACATGGAGCTTTTATTTATTTTAATAAATGGGGTTGGTTTTTTCAGAATAGAGCATGAAAATATTATTAACAGGTGCTTCAGGTTTTTTGGGTGGTGAAATCCTTAAAGTACTGTGTTTTGATCAAATCATCACACTAGGACGATCAAATGCTGATTTAAAGTTTGATTTGAATGATAATATTACTGAATTGCCATCAGTTGATATCGTGATCCATTGCGCAGGTAAAGCGCATTGTGTGCCGAAAACAACAGCAGAAAAACAAGAGTTTTTTGATGTCAATGTTAAAGGAACGAATAACCTTCTTCAAGCACTTTTAAAGGCACCTACTTTACCTCAATCATTTGTATTTATCAGTACGGTAGCTGTTTATGGCAAAGAAAATGGTAGGCTGATTAAAGAAGATTCTAAATTGGAAGCAAATGATCCTTATGGTAAAAGCAAGATAGAAGCGGAGCGATTGGTACAGACGTGGTGTGAAAAGAATAATGTAATATGTACTATATTACGATTACCTTTAGTAGCTGGTTTGAATCCTCCAGGAAACCTTCGCATTATGATTAATGGTATTAGGAAGGGATACTATTTTAATATTGCTGGTGGGAATGCTAAAAAAAGTATAGTGCTTGCGAAAGATGTTGCTGCAATTATTCCAAAAGCTGCTTCAATAGGGGGCGTTTATCATTTAACTGATGGTTACCATCCATCATTTTCAGAGTTGGCAGCACTAATCGCCACGCAACTTAATAAATCAGAACCCTCAAGTCTTCCGCTTTGGGTGGTAAACTTCCTTAGTAAAGTTGGAGATTTTTTAGGAAAGAACGCTCCAATTAATTCCAATAAAATTAATAAAATGTTGTCAGATCTAACTTTTGACGATAATAAAGCTATTCGGTTATTGGGATGGCGCCCTACTCCGGTTCTGAAAGGGTTAAAGATTAAATGATTAATATACTGTTTTAAGCTGATCATAATTGTCGACATTTGTATGGTTTTTGTTATATATTTTCTTTAATTAAAAGATATACAAGTTTTTTTGATAAGTAATATAAGTATTTTTGTTAGCCATTATCAGTTAAAGTATAAAAAGACAATCATTTTACGATAGTTTTATCTCCATTATATAGAACAAAGTCTAAAGTCTGAAATTTTGAATAATATATATTTCTGTTGTTATTATGAAATTCAAAAATGCATTAGCCACCTTTCTGCTGATCTTTTTATGCTCCATTTCTGGAGTTGTCCGAGCGTAACCCTGCCCACCACCGCTTACTATTTGTTGGTTTAAGTCATGTGGTTTGGCACTATCTATGCTCTATTCGCAACACGGGATTGATTGGGATGCTGATTTTTATTATTATTGCAGTAAATGGGGCAATGTCTATTTATATTGAACGTTATAAAAAAGTTTTATTTACCAAAATCAATTCACCAGGCAAAATCAATTCACCAGGTTTTGCTTTTTATAATTAAAATAAAGAAAGAGACGCAGCCCATAAAGGTCGATTTGGGAATACAATTCTAGATAAAATAGTAAAAAATTAACCATATACATGTATAAAAGTTCAAGCCGCCTATTAATAACACTATCTTTAAGTTTATTATTCGCTACAGCCTTTATTTCTGCAAATGCGCAGTCCGAATTGCTCCCTTTAAGTCAGGACCTCCAGTTAAAGTTGGGAAGAAAAATATACTTTGATACAGCTGGAAAAAATCATACGGCTTTACAACGATACATTACTAATGAACTGAGCACAGATAGTGTAAGTCAGGACAGCTTGCTGCGCTCCCTTTATCCCGAAAGGAAAGCATGGCAAAGTAAAAACTGGTTCTATAGAAAATTATTCCTGGAGCATTTAGTAGAAGTTAAAACTGATGAGTATTCCTTCTATCTGGATTTTTTACCCGATCTTCAAATAGGCAAGCAGGATGGAAATAATTTATCGCTCAATACAAGGGGTATTGAATTAGGTGGTCGGATTGGAAAGAAATTTGCTTTTACCAGTCATTTTTTTGAAAATCAGGCGAAGTTTCCCGCCTACATAACCGATTTTATAACAAAGAACAGGGTCACACCCGGTCAGGGCTATGTTAAACCAGATGGTGTTATAGATTTTAGTCAATCTGGAGCAACATTATCCTATACCGCTTCTAAATATTTAAATCTACAATTGGGCTATGATAAGAATTTTATTGGCGATGGATACCGTTCCCTCTTTTTATCAGATAACACCTATAACTATCCCTTTATAAAAGCAACCGGAACCTTAGGCAAGGTGCGTTACATGGCGATGTTTGCGCAGTTTATTGATTTTCAGGATACCCCTTATGATGAAACTCAATCCCCCTATCCTAAAAAGTATGGTATTTTTCATTACCTCAGTTATAATGTGAACAAGCGACTGAGTTTAGGTCTATTTCAGAATGTGATGTGGGCCCGAGAGTCTGAGTTCGGTTACTTTGTCCCGCTAATGTTTTTAAAATCTGCAGAGTTTGCAAACGGATCTCCAGATAAAGCATTATATGGCTTTAATGGAAGTTATAAAATAGCAGACCGCTATGTGGCTTATGGACAATTAATGATCAATGAATTCAGAATTAAAGATATATTCTCTGGCAGAGGTCACTGGGCAAATAAGCAAGGGGGGCAATTGGGTATTAAAGGATTTGATGTCTTTAAGGTCAACAAATTAAATGCGCAACTGGAAATGAATGTAGTGAGACCTTATTCCTATTCTTCCAGGACTCATTTTACCAATTATGGCCATTTTGGGCAACCCTTAGCACATCCTTATGGTGCTAATTTTAAAGAATATTTAAGTATTATTAATTATAGGTATAAGAATTTTGATGCGCGATTGCAGTTAACAAAAGCCACCTATGGTTTAGACGTAGACAGCGTAAGTTATGGAAAGGATATTTATAAGCCCTATGATCTCCGTCCAACTGAAGAAGGCGTATATATTGGTCATGGCTTAAAAACCAACCTTTTTTATGCGCAAGCAACGGTTGCCTACATCTTAAATCCAAAGAACAACCTTCGTATAGAAATAGGCTATACCCATAGAAAAGAGAGTAACTCCCAGTATACAGATAAACAACAAATTTTTAATATCGGTTTGCGGTCTTCGTTCAGGAATAGCTACAATGATTTTTAACGTCTAGCAAATTATGTAATTAAATTTTATGTGGCAAAGCGACAGGCAGATTTGGTTTGAGCAATATTTTAGCAAAGTTTGTGTCTACCATCCGGGTCAAATTTAGCAGACGAGGACTTAGAAAGATTCGTTTGTGGGGTAATGAGCAGCTTTTAACTAAATTGGTTCAATTGTTGATGTAGGATAGCCGATTTAGAAAAATGAAAGTAAAATGTTTTCAAAGATAGAAATTGTACCCCGTTGGCTTATCTTTTTGATTGATATAGGATTGACAGTTTTTGCTTTATTACTAGCAATACTTTTAAGTCACAACCTCCATATCGAGGCTATTATTTTGCTGGCTTTGTATCAATCGACCATTGCAGTGGTGGTTATCAATACCATTGTTTTTGCAAGCTTTAAAACCTATGCAGGCATCGTGAGGTATACCTCCAGTCAAGATTCCTTCCGGATCTTGTCGTCTGTTTTAGCCAGTTCTTTCCTTCTTTTTGTGCTGAATACCTTTTTGATCTCCTTTGGCGGTACTTCCATTATCAGCATGGTTTCTATTATTATTTACTCCCTTATCAGTTTTTTATTTTTAATCACCTATAGAATCATCGTTAAGTATTTCTTTATGTATGCTAAAAACATGAGCCTACATAAAGTGAGCATAATTATATATGGCGCTGGCGATGCCGGTTTAGCGACTAAAAGAGCTTTTAATAATGATTCAAAGCTAAACAAAAGCATTTGTGCCTTTGTAGACGATGACCCGCGTAAATGGGGTAAAACCATAGAAGGCACCAAGATTATGGATGCGGCAAAGTTAGAGAGACTCATTGCAAGCCATAAGTTTGACGAGCTCGTCTTTGCCAGTTATACCATACCCATAGCACGCAAGAATGAAATTGTAGACCTTTGTCTGGAGAACCATATCAAGGTATTGAATATTCCGGCAGCAGACGTATGGACCAATGGGGTGGTTAAAACCGCGCAGATACAAAACATTAACATTGCAGACCTGCTAGACAGGCAACAGATCCAGATCAATATTGCCAGCATTAAGGAAGAGTTAAAAGGGAAAACCATATTAATTACCGGTGCAGCAGGATCAATTGGGAGTGAAATTGTGCGGCAGCTGATGAAGTTTGAAATTGGGCTGACCATTATGTGCGATCAGAATGAAACAGGACTGCACGATTTAACGCTGGAATTGGAAGAACGTTACGGGCAGCAAAACTTCCAGGCTGTTATTGGCGATGTAAAAGACAAGCAGCGGATGGAACACATGTTTCAAACATTTAATCCCGACTACGTTTACCATGCAGCGGCGTATAAACATGTGCCGATGATGGAAGATAACCCAGCAGAAGCCGTTAAAACGAATGTATCCGGTACTAAAACCATTGCCGACCTCAGCGTAAAATATGGCGTTAAAAAGTTTGTGATGATCTCTACGGATAAAGCCGTTAACCCCACTAATATCATGGGGGCATCCAAAAGGATTGCAGAAATCTATGTACAATCACTTAACAATTCCCTCAACAAAAGGGATATGGTTTTTCACAATGGCCTAAGTTTTTTAAACAGTGGCGATGTTAAGCCGATCACTAAATTCATTACCACACGCTTTGGCAATGTATTAGGGTCAAATGGCTCGGTTATCCCGCGGTTTAAACATCAGATAGCGCAGGGCGGCCCGGTAACGGTTACCCATCCAGACATTACGCGTTATTTTATGACCATCCCAGAAGCCTGCAGGTTGGTTTTAGAAGCCGGCTGTATGGGCAAGGGCGGAGAGATTTTTATCTTTGATATGGGTAAATCCGTAAAAATCGTAGATTTGGCCAAAAGAATGATCCATTTGGCAGGACTTATTCCCGATAAAGATATAAAAATTGTTTATTCAGGCTTAAGGCCAGGAGAGAAGTTGTATGAAGAATTGTTGAATGACAATGAAAATACGATAGCCACCCATCACGAAAAAATAATGATTGGAAAGGTGCGGGTCTATGTATTTAACGAAATTGAAAAACAGATTCATAATTTACTAGCAGAAGCCGCCATCAATGATAACCAAAAAGTGGTGGTGCAAATGAAAACCATTGTACCTGAATTTTTGAGCAAGAACTCGAAGTTTGAGAAATATGATGCAATAAAAGCACCAGCAAGAGATTACAACATATGATTTATTTAATTTTATTGCCGTTTTTTTATGCCTCCATGCTGTTGTATTTCCGCATTGCAGACTACTACAATATCATCGACAAGCCCAATGAGCGGAGTTCACATAGTGAGACCACCATCAGGGGAGGAGGCATCATTTATCTCCTGGCTGCACTAGCGGCAGTAATTCTCGAACCCAGTTATTGGCAGCCTATTTTAGCTTTGTTTATCATTGGCAGCATCAGTTTTGCAGACGATAGTTTTACGTTAAGCAGGAATATGCGGGTCCGATTTCATTTTGCGGCAGTCAGCTTATTGTTTTATTATTTTGGTTTATATTTCAGCCAGCCCATCTGGCTGATTCCAATTTTGTACATCCTTGTCATTGGCATTATCAATGCTTATAACTTTATGGATGGCATCAATGGCATTACAGGAAGCTATAGTTTAGTTGTTTTAGCAGGCTTACAGTATGTCAATCTAAAGCAGTTTCCCTTTATAGCAGCAGACCTGATCTGGTTGCCTATGCTGGCGAGCGCAGTTTTCCTCTTATTTAATTTCAGAACTAAGGCCAAGTGTTTTGCAGGCGATGTAGGCAGTGTAACCATCGCCCTCTGGATAATCATGCTGTTAATGCAGCTGATCATCAGTTCCGGTCATTTTGCTTATATTTTATTTCTGTCGGTTTATGGAGTAGATGCGGTATTGACCATTATCCATCGCTTGTTTTTAAGACAGAACATTTTTGAGCCACACCGTTTGCATTTTTATCAAATACTAGCCAATGAACAAAAGTGGTCACATTTATTGATTTCAGGTATTTATGCCGCCTTACAGTTGCTGATTATTTTGGCAGTTATATTATACCCTACGCACTTTACCCTATTATTTTTGTGCAGCACCTTACCTTTGGTTCTTGTTTATGTATGGGCTAAACCCCTGTTGCAAAACAATAAAGAAGCTGCGGTGGTAGAAGAGCAGCCTAACATTTCCCGCAATTACGATCAAATCAGGCTTTGATTTTTCAATAAGCCACTGTCCAGCAAACGGGCGAAATGTTTTTTACCGGGCACACGCTTCAAAACTTCCAGGTGTTTGGCATGGTGAATATCCGTGCCAATAAAATCGATCATGTCCTTTTCAATCAATTTCTCTGCAACCGCATTTACCCCTTTGCCGTAATGCTCCGTTAAGGAAAGCGCATTCACCTGCAGCTCAACCCCCATGTCTTTTATTCTTTTAAAATAATCAAACTGCTTGTGAAAAAACAAGTAACGTTCTGGGTGGGCCAAAACCGGTTGATACCCACGAACGGTAAGGTCAAAAATCACCTCTTCCAGGTTATTCGGTCTCACGATCTGGCTAAATTCAAATAACAAGCGGTTTCCGGGTAAGGGCATTAAAGCATTGGCATCCAATTGCACCAGGAAAGCTTCATCCAGATAATATTCAGAAGAAAGGTTTAAATTGATGCCGGCAGGAATATGCCCTTCTAATAACGCATGGCCATTTTGCAGGCTTTCTTTGGTATTAGGGTGAAAGTCTTCCAAGGTATGCGGGGTGGTAAATAAGTGCGTATAGCCCAGCTCCCTTAAGCCGTTAATCAATTCGATGCTCTCTTCCACATCCTGTGCGCCATCATCAACCCCCGGTATTAAATGCGAGTGCATGTCAACACCAATGGCTGAAAAATCTGTATGCAAACTGGTTTTACGGTTAAAAAAAAACATGTTCAATTTTTATATATCTAGCTCAAATATAAGTAAGATTCAGTTAATAAATATAAATAGACAGGCTTACTCAAAATATTTGGTGGTATTATTGCGTTTAAAGCTATACTAGAAAGTTTTAGGTTATATGTTACTAATTATTATATCTTTGTCAAATAATCCTATGAATCGAATCGCCTCTCTCTTAATAACACTTCTGTTTTTATCCTCTTGCGGAGTCCGCTATAAATCAGTTCCTTACTTTCAAGACTTAAGGGATAGTAGCTTGGTGCAGGAAAACATCGACAACTATAAGCCTTTAAACATCCAAAAGGATGATATATTAGCCATTACTGTGGCTAGCTTAAATGCAGAAGCCTCGGCTATATTTAATATGGGGAATACCACTTCCATTCCAGGAGGCGGCGCTGCGGGTAGTCCCACCCTTACTGCCAATGGCTTTATGGTCGATCAAAATGGGGCTATACAATTGCCTTTAATTGGCTCCATTAAGGTAGCAGGCTTAACCACTCTAGCAGCAAGGGAACTTATCGAATCTAAACTCATCACCTACCTCAAAGAACCCGTAGTCAGTTTGCGACTTATTAATTTTAAAGTTTCTGTTTTAGGTGATGTTGCCAAACCGGGAGTTTACCCTGTGCAAAATGAGCGGGTATCTGTTACTGAAGCCTTAAGCATGGCGGGCGATTTAACCATTACCGCAGTTCGCAATAATGTCTTATTGGTGAGAGAGAACGAGGGTAAAAGACAATACATTCGTTTAGACCTGCATAAAAAAGAAGTGTTCAATTCTCCTTATTACTACCTACAAAATAATGATGTGCTCTATGTGCAGCCAAGTAATGCCAAATATGCCAGTGTCGATTCCAGTTACCGGAATGTAAGCATTATCCTTTCTGCTTTATCTGTTATTGCTTTAATCATTACCCGTTTATAGTTTGAAAAAAAATATGAATTCAGAAGAACACTTAGGTAAATTCGATCAAGGAAATACCGAAGATGAAAATATTAATATTGGTGAAGTTTTAAACAAATATTTATACCATTGGCCGGTATTTTTAGTGTGCATTATTATAACCCTAAGCATCGCCTTTGTTTACCTGCGTTATACCAGGCCAGTTTATCAAATTAACACTTCCTTATTGATAAAAGATGATAAAAAGAGTGCCACTTCTGCAGATATTTTAAGTCAGCTGGATCTCTTTGGCAGCTCAAAAGTGGTCGAAAATGAAGTGGAAATCCTGAAGTCCAAAGCTTTAATGCGGAAAGTGGTAGACCGCCTTCATTTAGATGTCAATTACATAGCAGAGGGCATGGTGATTAGTACCGATCTTTATGAAAAAAAAACCATCGAATTTATTGCGGTTAAAATCAATCCGGATTTCTTTAACCATGAATTCGAAATTACATTTCCTAATGCGACTCAATACGTACTTAAAAACAATGTAACAGGGAAAGCGATAAAGGGCAGCTATAATCAATTGCAGCGCAATTCCTTCGGTGTTTATAAAATTTTAAAATCACCTGATTTTTCCAATTTTAACGTGCCTGCTGTAAGGGTAATTCTAAATGACCCTTCCCTGGTTACCGATAGCTTTTTATCGCGCTTAACTGTAGCGGTTGCTGGAAAGCAATCAACAGTTTTAAATTTAACTTTCCAAACAACAATACCACAGCAAGGAAAGGATGTCTTAAACACCTTAATTCAAGTTTATAATGAGGCGGCACTTGCTGATAAAAACAAGACTACAGAAAGTACCATTCGGTTTGTTGATGAGCGCCTCGGTTTGATTAATAGAGAACTGACTGATGTGGAGAAGGATGTGGAATCCTTTAAAAGTAGCAATGGCTTAACCGACATCAGTGGGGAAGCTGCCTTATACCTCGAGAACGTAAGGGTAAATGATGCCCAATTGAATGAGGTGAACATTAAATTAGGTGCCATTCAGGATATTCAAAGATATGTGAATGCCAATTCTACTAAAGAAAAATTACCCAGTACCTTTGGCATTGATGACCCCGTTTTGTTGGGTCAAATTACCCAATTAAGTGAGTTTTTATTGCAAAGGGATAAATTATTGGCGACCACTCAGGAAGACAATCCATTGGTTGCACCCCTGATTAAACAAATAGAAACCACACGTGCCAGCGTTATTTCCAATGTTAAAAATATTGCTTCTACCTTGTTAACTACAAAAAGGGAGTTAGAAAATAATAATGCCAAATACCAGGTATCTATTAAGAAAATTCCAACCCAAGAACGACAGTTTGTTAGTATTAAACGCCAGCAAAGTATTAAAGAAACACTTTATCTTTATCTTTTACAAAAGAAAGAAGAAGCTGCTTTATCCTATGCCTCTACCTTGGCAGACAGCCGAGTAGTAGATGAAGCTTATTCTTCGAATGCGCCCATTAAACCCAAAAGACAATTAACTTATCTTGCTGCTTTACTGCTAGGTTTACTTTTGCCGTTAGGTTATATTTATATCAGAGATTTAATCAATAATAAAGTTATTAAACTCTCTGATGTGACGAAGGAAACTCCTGTTTCAGTATTGGGTGAAGTGGTATTCGAAGAAGGAAGTGAAATGATCGTCGTAAGCACGACCAGCAGAAAGGCTATAGCAGAACAATTTAGGTCAATCAGAACCAATATGCAATTCATTCATGGCAAGCAAACGAATGGACAGGGAAATGTAACTTTGTTTACTTCCAGTATGTCTGGTGAAGGAAAAACTTTCGTGGCCACAAATATAGCTGTAGCATTGGCCATTAGCGGTCGTAAGACTGTTTTGTTAGAACTGGATTTACGGAAACCTAAGGTAAGCAAGTACCTTGACTTGGCAAATAAGATTGGATTGAGTAATTATTTAATTGGCAAGGCTGATTTTGCCGAAATCATCCAGCCTTCTGGTATTCATGAAAATTTATTTGTAATTGGCTCAGGACCTATCCCTCCTAACCCTTCTGAATTGTTGATTCAAGATGAAATGGAGGTTTTGATCAATTACTTAAAGTTAAATTTTGATGAAATCTTAATTGACAGTCCTCCAATCGGCTTGGTAACCGATGCACAAATTTTAGCCCGTTTAACGGATGTGACCATTTACCTTGTGCGGCATGGTGTTACCTTTAAAGGGCAACTTAGGCAATTGGAAAAATTAAGGTTGGAAAATAAATTTCCGAAATTAAATGTGATTCTAAACGGTGTTCAATTGGGAGGTTCTTATGGGTATGGGTATGGCTATGGGTATTATTCAGATGATATTAAACAGCATCAAGTAACACTTAAATCTATTGGTAAAGATTTTTTTAAAAGATTTTAATAAAAAAATGAATAATAATATTAAGACAATTTTAATTACTGGAGGTGCTGGTTTTATTGGTTCCAATTTGTGTGAACATTTTCTAAATAAAGGATTTAATGTTCGTGTTTTGGATAATTTTGCTACTGGGCACCGTCATAATATAGCACCTTTTAATAATAATCATAATTTTCAGCTTTTAGAAGGTGACATCCGTAATCTAAAGAACTGTCATCAAGCAGTTGAAGGCGTTGATTATGTATTACATCAAGCTGCATTGGGTTCTGTACCTCGATCTATTAATGATCCGATCACAACTAATGATGTTAATGTTTCGGGTTTTTTAAACATGTTGGTTGCTTCACGTGATGCTAAAGTTAAACGATTTGTTTATGCTGCCAGTTCTTCAACATACGGTGATTCCGAGTCTTTGCCTAAAGTAGAAGATGTTATTGGAAAACCATTGTCACCTTATGCAATTACAAAATATGTTAATGAGTTATATGCTGATATTTTTAGTAAAACTTATGGTTTGGAAACGATTGGCTTACGTTATTTTAATGTTTTTGGGCGTAAGCAAGATCCAACAGGCGCTTATGCAGCAGTAATACCTAAGTTTGTTATTCAGTTAATGAAGCATGAAAGTCCTGTAATTAATGGAACCGGTGATTATTCTCGTGATTTTACTTATATAGATAATGTCATTCAAATGAATGAATTGGCTATGACTACTTCTAATCAAAAGGCTTTAAATACCGTTTATAATACGGCTGTTGGTGATAGGACAAATCTAAATGAGTTACTAAATTATCTGAAAGAATTTTTAGCTGAATATGATGCTAATATCGGTAATGTAGAAATAATACATGGTCCAAATCGTGCAGGAGATATTCCCCATTCTCTTGCTAGTATAAATAAAGCAAAAATCTTATTAGGATATAAACCAACTCATAAAATTAGGGAAGGCTTAAGAGAAGCTGTTTCTTGGTACTGGAGCAATTTAAAATAATAAAAATATATTTATGGAATCAATAAGTCCAAATGTTAAAATTGCAGTTATAGGTCTCGGTTACGTAGGATTACCATTAGCCCGTTTGTTTGCCACTAAATATCCTGTGATTGGCTTTGATATTAATCAAGCTCGTATTAACGAATTGAATTTGGGTAATGATTCTACTTTAGAAGTTTCACAAGACATTTTGAATGCTGTTTTAGTTAAAGAGAATTCTGTTGCTAATGGTTTATATTGTTCTTCTAATTTGAAAGATCTTAAATCCTGTACAATCTATATCGTTACTGTACCAACACCGGTAGATAAAAATAATAGACCTGATTTAACTCCACTTTATAAAGCTAGTGAAACTGTAGGAAAGGTGCTTAAAAAAGGAGATATCGTTATTTACGAATCTACTGTATATCCGGGAGTTACAGAGGACGAATGTGTTCCAGTTTTGGAAAGAGTTAGTAGTTTAAAATTTAATATTGATTTTTTTGCAGGTTACTCTCCAGAAAGAATTAATCCTGGAGATAAAGAACATACAGTTGAAAAAATATTAAAAGTAACGGCAGGTTCAACCCCTGAGATCGGCCAAAAAGTAAATAATTTATATAAATCGGTAATTACAGCTGGCACCCATTTAGCGCCATCCATTAAAGTTGCGGAAGCCGCCAAAGTTATTGAGAATTCTCAACGGGACATCAACATCGCCTTTGTGAATGAATTAGCTAAAATATTCAACTGTATGGATATTGATACAAATGCTGTGCTTGAAGCTGCTGGAACTAAATGGAATTTTCTTCCTTTTAAGCCAGGATTAGTTGGCGGACATTGTATTGGTGTTGATCCATATTATCTTGCTCAAAGTGCACAAGAATTTGGGTATCATCCAGAAATCATATTAGCAGGGCGGCGGTTAAACGATAGTATGGGCGAATATGTATCTTCTCAAGTTATAAAACTTATGATTAAAAAAGATATTTCGATAAAGGGAGCTCAATTACTTATGTTAGGGATAACTTTTAAAGAAAATTGTCCAGATGTACGAAATACAAAGATCGTTGATGTTATTAGTAATCTTAAGCAATATGGCGTTAATGTAACAATATTCGATCCTTGGGCGAGACCCGATGAAGTTATGAAAGAATATGGATTAGAGACTAAGAATGAACTTCCAAATGAAAAATTTGATGCGATTATTTTAGGTGTAGCACATAATGAATTCTTGGATTTACCTTTCAAAAATATGAAAAATAGCAATTCTGTTATATACGATATTAAAGGTGTTATTAAGTCGAAAGTTGATGGAAAATTATAATAAATAATTATCTAAGTTGAATGATATCTAAAATAAAACAACGCATTTTTAATGGTGATGAAAGGAGTGTAAATACAAAAAAAAGTATATTTTCACTATTTGCAATCAGGGCTTTAAGTATTCCGATTTCTTTCATATTAGTACCAATAACTATTGGATATGTTAATTCTGAGTCTTATGGTATATGGTTAACTATAAGTTCACTTGTAGCTTGGATGAGTTTTTTTGATATTGGAATAAATAATGGTTTAAGAAATAAATTAACAGAATCTGTTGCAAATGGGAATGAAGTTTTATCAAAGAAATATGTAAGTACTACATATGCTATACTAGGTATTATATCATTAAGTTTATTTATTTGTTTTTTTATAATCAATCATTTTATTAATTGGGCTATTATTTTGAATACAAATTCAAACCTTTCATATGAATTATCAAAAGTTTTTTTGATTGTGGTGGGCTATTTTTGTGTTAAGTTTACTTTATCAACTGTTAATGTAATTTTGTTATCCCATCAATTGCCTGCTAAAGCTGCACTTAGAGGTCTTATCGAACAACTGGCGTCATTAATAGTTATACTATTCCTAGTTAAATTCAGCGTTGGATCTTTATTGAATCTAGCATATGGCCTATGTATAGCGCCAGTGCTTATTTTGTTGTATTATAATTTCGAACTATTTAAAGGGAAATTTAGGAGTATCAGACCATCCGTGAAAGATGTTGATTTCTCTCTTACAAGAAATTTAATGGGAATAGGATTTAAATTTTTTATTATTCAAATCGCTGGTATTATTCAGTTTCAAACTGCAAATTTTATTATAATTCGTTTTTTCGGCCCTGAGGAAGTTACAGTGTACAATATAGTGTTTAAATATTTTAGTATTCTCACATTGTTAATGGGGATTTTTATGACGCCTTTTTGGTCTGCTGTAACAGATGCATTTGCAAGAAAAGATTATAAATGGATTATTAAAGCGGAAAAAAGATATAAGAAAATAGCTGTTATTTTAACTTTGTTAGGTTTTGTTATGTTATTACTATCTGATTATGCTTATGGTATTTGGTTGGGTAAGAATAAATTAGATATTCCATTTCAAATATCTATTACAATGTTTTTATTTACCGTAATTTCTTTTTTTGGAGGAATTTATTGTACTATTTTAAATGGTATAAGCGAATTAGATTTACAATTTAAAATTTCTTTTGCTTCCCCGATAATATTTCTTTTGTTATCCTATATTTTTATTAACTATTTTGAGATGGGTATTGTTTCAATAATTTTTGCGTCAATTATATCCAACTTTAATGCATACGTAATTGCTCCTTTGCAATTTAGAAAAATCTTTAAAGACAAAAAAACATGCTAAAGGTCGTTCATTTACAGACATTAATATCATATCATGGTAATGCCCCTTTGAGATTACATCAGGCAATGGTTAATCATGGCATTGATTCCAAAATGATTGTTTATAATACACCAAGAGCAGCTACGAGTAATTTTTTTAGATATTCTGGACTTATAAAACAAATTAAAATTTATATCTATTCTTTGTTTCAAAAGAATTTGTCTAAACATAAAAATCCAGGTACTTATCTTTTTAGTTATCCCAAATTTATTGGTAATAAAGTCCACAAAAAAAAACTATTAAAAGATGCAGATGTCATTTATCTCCATTGGATAGTGGGAGGGTTCTTAAATTTTGAAAATCTCGAAAGTATTTTTAAGCTAGGAAAGCCTGTAATATTTTATATGCATGATATGTGGCCTATTACTGGTGGTTGTCATCATAGTTTTGATTGTCAGGGATACAGAACTAATTGTGAATATTGTCCTATGTTTATTAACAAAACAAAGAACTCTTTCGCAAGTAACGAATTCTTAATAAAGAAATCTTTATATGAAAAATATAATAACTTGTATTTTATTTCCCCCAGTAAATGGTTATTGGAAAGTGCTAAATCTTCTGGTTTATTAGTTAATAAAAATATTTTTCACATACCTAATATTGTCGATGAAACTATATTTAAAAAAGTTGATAAATTTACAGCTAAAAGTATTTTGAATTTTAAACAGGATGCATTTATAATAAGTTTTGGTTGTGTTGCGGGCAAAAATAATAAATATAAAGGGTGGCAATATTTACAAGAAGCACTAAATCTGATTTATAAAGAGAATAAAAATTATAATTTTAATATTATAATTTTCGGAAGTGATTATGATGAAATTACAGAACAATTAATTCCGTTTCCGGTTCAGTTTCTTGGTTCTATAAATGATGAAATTTCGATGGTCATATTAAACAACGCTACTGATTTATTTATTTCTCCATCTTTAGCCGAGAGCTTTGGACAAACTTTTTTAGAGAATATAATGTGTGGAACCCCAGTTGTAGGTTTTGATGTAGGAGGCGTGTCTGAAATCATAAAACATAAATATAATGGTTATTTAGCTGAATATCAGTCATCTGAAGATTTGGCTAAAGGAATTTTATATTGCTATTATAATAGACTTAATTTTGATAGGCCTAAACAATACTTTTCAAAACTTACTGTTGATAAGCATGTGGATGTTTTAAATCTGTTATTAAATAGTTAAGTATTAGATAAATGAAAATGAGTTTATTTGGAAATAGAACTACTATCAAACCTTTAATTATATCTTTAATTGGTGTATCAATATTTAACGTTCTGCCTATTGTTTTTCCGAATACATCTGTTTTTTCATACGTATTAGTATTTTTATTTACTGTATATTTTTTTTTCGAAATTTACCATTCTAATAAATTTCAGAGAACGATTGAAACTAACATATTTTATAAAGCATTATTAATCTGGACCATTATTATTATTTTAAGGGGTTTGGAGAATAATTATAATTTTTTTAGAGGAGTTTTTGTTTCACCATATCTATTATTACCCTATCTCTTCCCGTTTTTTATAAAATCTTTTAAAATTTATGATTTTAAAATAATTCTTTCATTTATTCATTATATGAATGTTATATTTTTGTCTTTTTTATTCCTCTATTTTATACAGCCGAATAGTAATATTACTACTTCACTTGGCTTCGTTGAAGACTTAAGTAAATATTTTGCTTTCCCAAACTTTTTTTTGCTTTTTAGCATTAAGAAAGCTAAAGGTCACGAAAGAGTATTATCTGTTATTGTATTTATCATTGGTTTTCTAATAGTTGTTTATTGTGCTCGAAGAAGCTTAATATGGACCTATGGTTGGGCATTTCTCTTAGCTTTGATTTTAAATATTTTTTTAACTAAACAAAGTGCTTCAAATAAGATTTTGTATATTTTAATAACTGTTTTCTTTGTATTTATTTTATTTGTGGGAATTCAGAAATATAAAGATGTATTATTTGAAAACCTAATTGTGAAAATTGATGCAGATACTAGAGGTGCTGTCATTTCAGATTTTGAAAGTGATATGGATCCGGTCAGCTTATTATTTGGAAGGGGAATAAGTGGCGGATATCTTTTAAAAAAAACAAGTTTAGAAATTAATAATTATGAATCTAAATATAGGACAATAATAGAGGCTGGATATTTAAATTTGATTTTGAAGGGTGGTTATTTTTATTTATTTCTAATATTTGTGATTTATTTAATTTCAATATATAAAGGTTTATTTAAATCCAATAATACGTACAATAAGGCTTTTGCATGTTTTATTCTTGTTCACTTGGTAGAGTCTTATCCTGCAGGTATACTCACTTTTAATCTTAGGTTTTTTTTAATATGGTATTGCATTTCCATGTGCTGGAATAAAAAAGTATTAAATGCTACTGATAGCCAAGTCAATAATGAATTGCAAATTTTATATTAATAAAATGAATAAATTCCCAAAGGTGTTAATTATAAGTGTTGAGCCTTTTAATAGAAATAATGGTACTGGGATCACTCTATCAAATTTATTTGATGGATGGGATAGAAATTCAATTGCTCAAATATATATGTCGCCAATGGAACGGGAAAACACTATTTGTAGTAATTATTATCAATTGAGCCCTAAGATTGCTTATCTTGATTACTATTGTCGTTCTTTCTTTTCCTCCTTATTCAAGAAAATTAATGTTGAGAAAACTAATAGTCCTGCAGCTGTTACTTTAGAAAGGAAACATTCTACTTATAAAGCACAATTTCATTTAAATGTCCGTGCAATTGCAGATTTAAGTCCTATACATTTACCTGCGCAATTATTCGAATGGATAAATGAATTTAAACCGGATTTAGTTTATTGTGCTTTAGGTAATGCGAGGATGTTAAATATAACGATTAAAATTAGTAAAATAATTAATAAACCTATTGTCCCGCACTTTATGGATGATTGGCCTTCTACCCTTTACACTCAAATGGAGCTGTTCGGTTTAGCTAGAAATAAATTAATTAAGAGGATTAACATTATGTTAAAATGTTCAAATGGTGGTTTATGCATATCGGATTTAATGGCCGACGAATATAAAATCAGGTATAATTTACCTTTTAGTCCATTTGTTAATTGTGTTGAAGATAAGAAGTTTGATTCACCTCACTTAAACGGTGATTCTTATAATTTTACAATTATGTATATAGGGGGGTTGCATTTAAATAGGTGGAAGTCATTATTAGATATATCAATGGCAATAGAGAAAATAAATGCACCTATATATTTCAAAATATATTGCCCAACACATGATAATGTTTTATATGCTAAGCATTTTAAAGATAATAGACTAACAACTTTTGAAGGGTCTATCGATAATTCGGAAGTTTTTAAAACTCTAAAAAAAGCGTCTCTCTTAGTTCATGTTGAATCATTTGATATGAATTTCGCTCAATATACTAGACTTTCTTTGTCTACGAAAATACCTCAATACATGGCTGCTGGAAAACCTATAATGGGATATGGTCCTAAAGGTTTAGCCTCAATGTTACATATCGAATTAGCTAGTGCAGGTAAAATAGTTTGTACTCCGGATTCTAAATATTTATGTGAGGTTTTAGAAGAGTTGGTAACAAATAAAACAATGCTACATAAATACGCCAAAAATGGTTTTGATTATGCAAAAAAATATCATTTAAGATCTACAAATCACATTAATTTAATTAACATTTTAAATAAATTAAAAAACGATAAATAAGATTTAATATGATTAATACATGTTTCTGGGGCAAATGACTCGTAAATAAAAAACTTTAAGATCCATAATATTAAGGTTTCCTGATATATTGAAAGAAATGATGAAAATTGTGATAGGGATAATATCTGAAGAATTCCATTACTATAAAATATTGGTATGTGAAATGTTATTGTGCTTCTTGTTCTTAAGTATATATAATTGTATTAATTTTTGATGTTTAAAGGCATTTTCGAAAAAAGAACCATAAAAATGGTTAGGATTACTTCATGAAAAATAAATACACTCTATATATAATGATAGAAAAGTGTTTTAAGAAAAGGTCAGATATTTAAATAAGGTCAAAATCAAAAAACGTTGACAAAAAACTTTGTATTATAAAACATGATAGATGTTAATTAAAAAAAGGATTGAGAACATTACAATTATAGGGGAATTTCGTTTTCCATTAGGGGATGCAGCGAGTGTACGAGTATTAGGTATTGGTAGAATGCTAAGATCTTGTGGATATAATATTTCTTTTATTGGTAAAAATTGGGAGAGGGACAATGATGACTTTAAAGGAGGAATTTATGATGGCTTTCGTTATCATAATATGGCAGTGAAAAACCAAAGATTTATAAAAAGATTTTGCGAGCTATTATATTCTGGAATTATTGTTAAGGAAATTCTTAAAGCTAAACATCCTAATTGTGATTTAATAATATATTATGGAAGTAGTGCTAGATTTCTCTACCCACTTTTAAAATTTTCTAAAGAAAGAAAAATTAAACTAATTGTTGATTTAGTAGAGTGGTATGATCCTTCTCATTTAATTGGAGGACGTTTTGGCCCAATAGCAGTGGATGTTAAACTTGGATTAACATACCTTATACCAAAATGTGATGGGCTTATTGCTATTAGTAGTCTATTGGAAAAGCACTACATTGATAGAAAGATGCGCGCTATTAGAATACCACAAATTGTTGATATTCAGGAATCTAAATGGAATCCTACTTCCTATGAGTCATTTGATAAGAAAAGCTTAAATATTGTTTACGCTGGTATACCGGGGCGGAAAGATTTAATAAGTATTGCAATTCTTGGCCTCGATTATTTAACGAAAAATGGATATAATGTTAAACTCCACTTATTTGGACCTTCTAAATCAGATATTTATCGGCTAATGAAAAATCATAAAGCAAATTTTGATAATTTTCAGGACAATTTAATCTATCATGGAAGAGTAAATCAAGACGATCTTCCTAAGTATCTTGTCAAAGGAGATTATTCAATTTTATTAAGGCCTAATAAGAGATATGCAAATGCAGGATTTGCTACGAAATTTGTTGAAAGCTTTGCGGTTGGACTTCCTGTTATTGCTAACTTAACCAGTGATATGGGTTTTTATCTTAAGGATTCTAAAAATGGATTTGTTGTTGAAGAATGTACCGTTGAATCGTTTGTTAATACAATAAAAAGGGCATTTAGATTAACTGAAAGGGAAAAAAATAAAATGAGAATTGAAGCTAAAAATACAGGAACTGAATTTGATTATAGAAATTACACACCAATAATAAAAGACTTTATAAATAAAATTGAAAATCTTTAAAAATATATAATCATGAAGTTAGGTTTTTATTTGGAGGCACCAATAATGACAAGTCCTAAGAATGTCAATTATTGTGCGGATACTTATATGCTGTTATTGCCGAAGTTATTAAAAGATAATTTGGAGATTAGTATGATAGCTAAAGGGTTAGATTATAATGAAAAGTTGGTTTATTATCAATTAGATCCTTGTATTGAGATAACAAAAATTGGATCCTCTGAAAGCATCTTTTCCTTATTAAAAAATTATCGAAAATATTTAAATGAGAATTTAGAAATTATAGATAATTATTTAAATACAATAGATCATTTGGTTTTAGCTACAGGAGGCCCATTAACCCTTGTATTCATAAAACGTGCGATAAAAAAGAAGATTCCTTGTACATTATTAGTTAGAGCAAATGCTAGAAAAACTATTCCTACTAGATTTAGGGGTGTTAAGAAATTATTGGCATTTTTAACTACGAATTACATTGAATCTCGGGTGGATAATCTTTGTCGAAAAAATAATTTAGGAGTTATTGCTTTAGGTAAAGAGTTATTTTCTCATTACAATAAGCTAACGAATAAGTGCATTTTATTTTCCAGTTCTAAATACTCTAAAGCTGACATTATAGATGCAAAAGAAATTTCAGATATAGATTGGCAATCACCAGTTAAATTCTTGTTTGTTGGTAGACTTGTTGTGAACAAGGGCTTAAATGAGCTTATAAATGCTTTAAGTTATATTAAAAATTATGATTGGAGCTTGACCATCGTTGGAACAGGTGAATATGAAAATGAAATTAAAAAATTAATTCATAAATTAAAACTAACCGATAGAATTCATCTAAAGGGAAACGTTCCATTTGGAAATGAATTGAAATATATTTATAGAGACCATGACGTAGTTGTATTACCTAGTTATTTTGAAGGCTTACCACAAGTAATATTAGAAGGGATGGCTAATGGTTGTTTGATATTAGCAACTAATGTTGGAGGTATTCCAGGAGTAATAAATAATAATCAAAATGGATTTTTATTTGAGCCTAGAAGTATTAATGAAATCGTTAAAACATTAAATATTTTGCCTAATGTTCAAAATTTAACAAATGTGAGAATTAATGCATTAGAAATAGCAATAGAATATGCTCAAGAAAACCAAATAAACAATTTTTATAATATATTAAAATAGAATAATGCAAAAGCTAAAAGACAGAGTTTTGTTAATCACCGGAGGCACAGGTTCCTTCGGAAATGCAGTATTAAACCGTTTCCTACACACCGATCATTTTAAAGAAATCCGGATCTTCTCTCGTGATGAAAAGAAACAAGATGACATGCGAAACCAATTAAAAAGTGAAAAGCTTAAATTTTACATTGGTGATGTTCGTGATTACAATAGTGTAGAACGTGCAATGCGAGGTGTTCATTACGTCTTTCATGCTGCTGCACTAAAACAAGTTCCTTCTTGCGAATTTTTCCCCATAGAAGCTACAAAAACTAATGTTTTTGGTACACAAAATGTAATTGATGCAGCTGTATTTAATAAAGTTTCAAAGGTAATTTGCTTAAGTACAGATAAAGCAGCTTATCCAATCAATGCAATGGGAATATCTAAAGCATTGATGGAAAAGGTAGCTATCGCAGCTTCAAGAAATATTGTAGGCGAAACTACAGTTTGCTTAACCCGCTATGGTAATGTAATGGCATCAAGAGGATCAGTAATACCTTTATTCTTAAAACAAATAAAAGATGGAAATGCATTAACCATTACAGATCCTAATATGACACGCTTCCTAATGTCATTGGAAGAAGCTGTAGAATTAGTGTTATTTGCTTTCGAAAATGGAAATCAAGGTGATCTTTTTGTAAATAAAGCACCAGCAGGTACGATTGGAGATTTAGCACAGGCTTTGAAGGAATTATGTAAAGCTGATAATGAAATAAAGGTAATTGGTACCCGCCATGGAGAAAAGCTTTATGAAACTTTATGTACACGTGAAGAGATGCAAAAAGCTGAAGATATGGGTGAATTTTACCGTATCCCTGCCGATAACAGGAATTTAAATTATAATCAATATTTCTCAGAAGGAGAAACTGATTTATCTGTAATTGAAGATTACCATTCGCACAATACGGAGCAACTTGATGTTGAAGGAATGAAGGCACTTTTATCTAATCAACCTTACATTCAAAGAGAAGTGTTCGGAGAAATCGAAGCTGTGCAATATCCTGGATAGTATGTTGAAGCAGCCTGAATTTATTATTGGAGGAAATCATTGTGATAAACGTGGTCAATTGTCATTTGTGAATGATTTTTCATTACAACAGGTAAAGCGTTTCTATCATATCCATCACCCAGATATAAATGTGATTCGTGCGTGGCAAGGTCATCAAATTGAACAAAAATGGTTTTATGTTTTAGAAGGTAGTTTTGATATCGTTTTGGTAAAACCAGATGATTGGACTCAGCCATCTAAAGATCTTGAGGTAATACATTATCGCATTACTGCACTAAGTGGCGTTTTACATGTGCCTAGCGGTTATGCTAATGGTTTTAAAGCAGTTCTGCCAAACTCAAAGATGATTGTCTTTTCTGATGCTACAGTTGAACAATCTAACAATGATAATTACCGGTTTGACCAAAATATGTGGTTTGACTGGAATATAATATAAATATGGTTAAAATAGGGATTACTGGTCAACAAGGTTTTGTTGGTCAACATTTATATAACACTTTAGGTCTTTTTCCTGAAGAGTTTGAAAGAATAGAATTTCATCGTGATTTCTTTGAAGATCCAGAAAAGTTAAATGAATTTGTTACTTCTTGTGATGTAGTTGTTCATTTGGCTGCAATGAATCGTCACAATGACCCAAATGTTATTTATGATACTAACCTTGGTTTAGTTCAAAAATTAATTACTGCTTTGGCAATTACAGAAAGTAAAGTTCATGTACTCTTTTCATCATCCTCACAAGAAGAAAGAGATAATGTTTATGGCAGGAGTAAAAAAGAAGGACGGGAACAATTTATCAGCTGGGCAAAAAGTACTGAAAATCAGTTTACAGGATTAATTATTCCAAATGTTTTTGGTCCTTTTGGTCATCCTTATTATAATTCCTTCATTGCTACCTTTTGTCACCAGCTGGCACACAATGAGCAACCTCATATTGAGGTTGACGGAGAGGTGAAATTAATTTATGTTGGCGATTTAGTTAAATCAATGATCAAAGAAATCAGAAGCCAAGTAGGTAATGATCTTATTACGATTTCACATACTGACCAATATAATGTTTCTAAAATATTAAGTCTGCTGGAAACTTATAAAGAACAATATTTAAAGTCGGGTATTATTCCAGCTTTAGGAAATATATTTGAAGTTAATCTATTTAACACCTTTCGGTGTTATATGGATATCAAAAATCACTTTCCCGTTAAGTTTACGCAACACATTGACCCGAGAGGTGCATTTGTAGAAGTTATTAGGTTAAATGTTGGCGGTCAAGTATCCTTCTCAACCACAGTCCCTGGTATTATTCGTGGGAATCATTATCATACCCGTAAGATTGAGCGCTTTGCCGTTATTAAAGGAAAAGCACTTATTCAATTGAGAAAAATAGGAACAGAAGAAGTTTTGGATTTTCATTTAAATGGTGAAGAACCAGCTTATGTAGATATGCCTATTTGGTATACGCATAATATTAAAAATACAGGAGACGAGGAACTTTATACTATTTTCTGGATCAATGAGTTTTTTGATACAAATGACCCTGATACTTTTTTTGAAAACGTATAGATACTATCTATAAGACATGACAACAATGAAAGAGAAATTAAAAGTAATGACTGTCGTAGGTACACGACCTGAAATTATAAGATTGGCCAGAGTAATGGCTGCTTTGGATGCTTCTGAAGCAATAGAGCATATTATTGTTCATACTGGGCAAAATTATGATTATGAATTAAATCAGATTTTCTTTGATGATTTACAGATCAGAAAACCCGATCATTTTCTAAATGCTGCTGGAACAAGTGCCACAGAAACGATTGGACAAATTTTAATTAAAATAGATCCGTTGTTAGAAAATTTAAAACCAGATGCATTTTTAGTCCTTGGTGATACTAACAGTTGCCTATGTGCAATTCCGGCTAAAAAAAGGCATATTCCAATCTTCCACATGGAAGCTGGAAACAGGTGTTTTGATCAGCGTGTGCCAGAAGAGACCAATAGAAAGATAGTAGATCATATTTCAGATATCAATTTAACTTATAGTGACATTGCTAGAGAGTATCTTTTACGTGAAGGATTACCTGCCGATAGAATTATTAAAACTGGTTCTCCAATGTTTGAAGTCTTAAATCACTATAAGCCTCAAATCGAAAGTTCTGATGTTATAAACAGGTTGAATTTAGAGGAAGGGAAATATTTTGTTGTTTCTTCACATCGGGAAGAAAACATCAGCAGCGAAAAAAACTTTAACGGTTTAATGGCAAGCCTTAATTTAATTGCAGAAAAGTATGGTTATCCAATTATTGTAAGTACGCATCCGCGTACCAGAAACATGATAGATGCGAAGAAAATAGAAATGCGTCCAGAAATTCAATTTTTAAAACCTATGGGATTCAACGACTATAATGCTTTGCAAATGAAGTCTTATGCAGTGCTTTCTGATAGTGGTACCATTTCCGAAGAGTCTTCTACCCTTAATTTTCCGGCATTAAACATTAGAGATGCACACGAAAGGCCAGAGGCAATGGAAGAAGCTTCTGTAATGATGGTGGGGATGAATCCAGAACGAATTATGCAGGGTTTAATACAACTTCAATACCAAAAGCGTGGTGTTGAAAGAAATTTTAGAAAAGTTGCAGATTATTCAATGCCTAATGTTTCTGATAAAATGGTAAGGATTATCATTAGCTATGTTGATTATATTAAGCGAGTAGTTTGGTCAGAACAATAAATTTATGAACATTCTTTTTTTAACTATTACCCGTTTCTCAGATATTAATGCAAATGGCATATACACAGATCTTATGCGCAAGTTTAAGAATGAAGGCCATAAAGTTTATGTTGTTACACCTTCTGAACGCCGTTATAATGAAGAAGTTGGGTTAATAGATAATGAACACATACAGATATTAAAAGTTAAGACACTCAATATTCAAAAAACAAATATTATTGAAAAAGGGATTGCAACCTTAACAATTGAAGGCAAATTCTTAAGGGAAATTAAAAGCGAATTCGATAAGATAAAGTTTGATTTGATTTTATATACTACACCGCCAATAACTTTTTCAAAGGTAATTAAGTTTATAAAAAAGAGAGATGGCGCATTGTCATATCTTTTATTAAAGGACATTTTTCCTCAAAATGCAGTGGATTTGGGAATGTTGAAATACGGAGGTTTTTTACATAGATTTTTCAATAAGAAGGAGAAAGTACTTTATGACATTTCCGATTTTATTGGATGTATGTCTCCAGCTAATGTTTCTTTTTTAATAAAAAACAATCCAAGTTTAGATGCTAATAAAATTGAAGTCAATCCAAATAGCATTGAACCTTTTTTAAAACCGCTAAAGATTGAGGAAAAGATAAATATTAGAACAAAATTTAATATTCCTGTTGATCATACCGTTTTTATTTATGGTGGTAATTTAGGTAAGCCTCAAGGAATAGATTTTTTGGTAGATGTCCTCTTATCGAATAAGGGAAACTCGAATGTTTTTTTTGTAATAGTTGGTGGTGGAACAGAATACCATCTTATAGAGAAAGCATTAAAAGCTTTTGAAATAAAAAACGCGTTTCTCTTAAAAAGCTTGCCTAAAAAAGAATATAATGAGCTTTTGCTGGCTTGTGATATTGGATTAATATTTTTGGATAAGCGGTTCACTATTCCTAATTTTCCTTCTCGTATACTTTCCTATATGGAAGCCAGAATGCCAATTTTAGCTGCGACCGACAAAAATACTGATGTTGGGAAAATTTTAGAAGAAAATGAGTTAGGCTTATGGGTGGAAAGTGGAAACCTTGATGATTTCAATCAAAAACTTCAGCAACTTATAATCAGTCCAGCCAACAGGATAAATATGGGAATAAATTCTTATCAATTTTTGTTAGACAATTATTGTGTCAAACACACCTATCAAATCATAATGAATAAAATTTCAAATGTATAAAGCTTATTTTAAACGTTATCTTGATTTTATTGTCTCCTTATTTGGTTTTTTATTTTTAAGCCCTTTATTTTTAATATTAATGGTGGGATTATTTTTTGCCAATCAAGGTAAACCCTTCTTTTTCCAAACGCGCCCAGGTAAAAATGGTAAGCTTTTCAGAATCATTAAGTTTAAAACCATGAATGATCGTAAAGGCGTCAATGGAGAACTACTTCCAGATGCAGAACGTTTAACTTCCATAGGTGCTTTTGTACGTAAATCCTCTTTGGATGAAATTCCACAACTCCTCAATGTAATCATAGGCAACATGAGTTTAATCGGCCCGAGGCCATTATTGCCGGAGTACTTGCCATTATATTCTAAAGAACAATTTGAGCGTCACGATGTCCGCCCTGGCATCACTGGTTGGGCTCAAATAAATGGTCGAAATGCAATTTCCTGGCAACAAAAATTTAAACTTGACGTTTTTTATGTAAACAACCTTAATTTTTGGTTAGATTTGAAAATCATATTGTTAACTATTAAGAAGGTTATTGTAAAGGAAGGAATTTCTTCAGATACATCAGTTACAATGGAGAAATTTACAGGGAACTAAATGCATATAATAGGAGCGAGCGGTCATGCTAAAGTTATTATAGAAATCCTTAAAATAAATAGTGAAGTTATTTTGGGTGTTTGGGATGACAATCAAGAGTTAAAAAACTTCCAGGGTCTAGAAATTTCTGGTAATATAGCTGCTTTTAAGCAGCAGCATGTAAATTCCTACATTATTGCTATCGGCAATAATAAAATCAGGAAACAAATTGCCGAACAACTTGAACCAACACTTAAGGTGGCGGTACATCCAGGTAGTTCCATATCTCCTTCAGTTATCCTGGGAAAAGGAACGGTAATTATGCCAAATGCAACCATCAATGTTGATTGTAAAATAGGCAATCATGTCATTATCAATAGCAATGCTTCTGTAGATCATGATTGCCAAATTGGTGATTTTGTCCACATTTCTCCTCAGGTTGCCTTGGCTGGAAATGTGAAGGTAGCAGAGGGCACGCATATTGGTGTAGGGGCTTGTGTCATCCAAGGGGTCAACATTGGTAAATGGTCAACAGTGGGTGCTGGCGCAGTGGTCATCAGGGATGTGCCTGATTATGCTGTTGTGGTTGGCAACCCAGCTTCGGTTATAAAATATAATTCCAAAATTATAAATAATGAAAAATAAAATTTGGCTCTCTTCGCCCCACATGGGTGGCACTGAACAGAAATTCGTAAACGAAGCCTTTGAGACTAACTGGATCGCTCCATTAGGTCCACATGTAGACAACTTTGAACTCGATCTGGCAACCTACACCAAAACAAAACATGCAGCAGCCTTAAGTTCTGGTACCGCTGCCATCCATTTAGCCTTGATTATGCTGGGTGTAAAACGTGGCGACGAAGTAATTTGTCAAACCATGACCTTCTCGGCCAGTGCTAACCCCATTACTTATTTAGGTGCTACCCCGGTTTTTGTAGACAGCGAAAAAGAAACCTGGAACATGTGCCCAAAACTGCTGAACTCAGCAATACAGGATCGCATTGCCAAAGGTAAAAAGCCCAAAGCCATTATCCCCGTCCATTTATATGGCATGCCCGCACAAATGGATAAAATCATGGCCGTGGCTAACATCTACGGTATTCCTGTTATTGAAGATGCTGCAGAAGCATTGGGTTCAAAAATAAATGGAAAAGCCATGGGGAGCTATGGTAACATGGGCGTCCTTTCTTTCAATGGTAATAAAATAATTACTACTTCTGGTGGTGGAGCATTGTTGAGTAACAACAACGAATACATTACCCAAGCCAGGTTTTTAGCCACTCAGGCACGTGATGAAGCACCACATTACCAGCATAGCCAAATTGGTTACAATTATAGAATGAGTAATATTGCTGCAGGTATTGGTCGTGGTCAAATGGAAGTTTTAGATGCACATGTGGAATTGCGCCGCCAAAATTTTGAAACTTATAAAAAAGAATTTGCTCCTATTGAAGGGATCACTTTGCTGGCAGAGCCTAAAGGCTATTTTTCTAACCGCTGGTTGAGTACCATTTTAATTGATCCAGTATTCGCTAATGGCGTAACCAAAGAGGATGTGATCTGTGCTTTATTGGTAGAAAACATTGAATGCCGGCCATTATGGAAGCCAATGCATTTACAGCCGGTATTTGATAAAAGTCCTTTCTATGGCGACGGCACTTCCGAAAACTTATTCAACAATGGTTTATGCCTGCCTTCTGGTTCTAATTTAAAGAAAGAAGAAATAAAGAGGGTATGTACGATCATTAAAAATACTTTTGCCAATACCACTAAATCGATCAATGATCTGGCCGAATTAGTTTAATCTTTTTCCCACTTATTTATATTCCAATGTTCTCAAAACTTGAAATTGTTCCCCGTTGGGTAATCTTTACCATCGACATCTCCTTAACTGTTTTTGCCCTCCTCCTGGCAAAATTGTTGAAATTTAACCTTAACCTCACAGAAATTAACGTCCTGGCTTTATATAAGTCAATCATTGCCGTTGTAATCATCAACACCCTTGTTTTTTATGCGCTGAAAACTTATTCAGGTATTGTTCGCTTTACCTCTGCACAAGATACTTTCCGCATTTTATTCTCTATTTTATCTAGTTCTTTCTTCCTCTTTTTCGCTAATACTTTTGTCTTAGCTTTTGATGGTCCTATGTTTATCTCTAACGTCACCATCATTATTTACTCCTTAATTTCATTCCTCTTTTTAATTATTTACCGGATTTTTGTGAAGTATTTTTTCATGTACGTCAAAAATACAGGTCTGAATAAAATTAGGATCATCATTTATGGGGCAGGGGAAGCAGGCTTAGCCACTAAACGTACTTTTGACCACGATAATAAAATCAATAAGCACATCATCGCTTTTGTAGATGATGACCTGAGAAAAGTGGGTAAAACCATACAGGGCGTAAAAATCATGAATGCGGCCAAGCTAGAAGCATTGATTGTTAAGCATGAACTCGATGAGATCATTTTTGCCAGTTATACCATCCCCTCAGATAGAAAAAATCAAATTGTAGACATCTGTCTGGAACATAAAGTCAATATCTTAAATATCCCTCCTCCTGATGTTTGGTCCAAAGGCAGGGTGAGCGTTGCCCAGATTCCTCCCCTCAACATAGAGGATTTGTTAAACCGTAAACCAATAGAAATTAATACCAATGGGATCCAAAAGGAATTAAAAGATAAAATCATTTTAATTACCGGTGCGGCAGGTTCTATTGGCAGTGAAATTGTACGCCAGCTGATGAAATTTGAAACCGGCATGATCATCATGTGCGACCAAAGTGAAACGGCCCTCCATAATTTATTCCTGGAAATGGAAGAAACCCATCAAAATTCTAAATTCCATGCTTTTATAGGCGATGTGAAGGATGAGCAAAGAATGGCTTTTCTGTTTGAAATGTTTAAGCCACACTATGTATACCATGCCGCAGCTTATAAACATGTGCCAATGATGGAAGATAACCCTGCAGAGGCTATAAAAACCAATGTTTTGGGTACCAAAACGATTGCCGACATGGCTGTGAAACATGGGGTAGTCAAATTTGTGATGATCTCTACAGATAAGGCCGTAAACCCTACAAATATTATGGGTGCTTCAAAGAGAATTGCGGAAATCTATGTGCAGTCTTTAAACAATGCCCATAACGGTGCAACTAAGTTTATTACCACCCGTTTTGGAAATGTTTTGGGCTCTAATGGTTCTGTTATACCCCGCTTTAAGCAGCAAATTGAAAAGGGTGGGCCTCTTACCGTAACACATCCTGAAATTACAAGGTACTTTATGACCATCCCAGAGGCTTGCCGTTTGGTGCTCGAAGCAGGTTGCATGGGCAAAGGGGGCGAAATTTTCGTCTTCGACATGGGTAAATCGGTTAAAATTGTGGAACTAGCCAAGAAAATGATCCGCCTGGCAGGCTTAATTCCTGATGAGGACATCGCTATACAGTTCACCGGCTTAAGACCTGGCGAAAAGCTGTATGAGGAGTTGTTAAACGATAATGAAAATGTAATGCCTACCCATCATGAGAAAATTATGATCGGAAAAGTGAGGGTGTATGTGTTGGATGCCGTAAACCAGCAGATCTCCTGTCTTTTGGAGCATGCCGGTATCAACGACAACCGCAAGGTGGTGATCCAAATGAAGGCCATGGTGCCTGAATTTATCAGCAAAAACTCAAAATTCGAAGAATTTGACCTCATCGCCTCAAAACCACTGTATTAACTACCTGGTAATTTTAGCGAAACCCTGACTCCGTATGGTTAAATTAAAAGCCAAATTATTATTGTAAAGTTCACAAATAAAATATGTGTAATTACGTGTTTATTATTACCTTAGCGGCGTGGAAATCGTAAATATCCCTTTTAGGCGTTTTTAATAGATCTGAATGAAGAAAATATAATATACCTATTGATAAATATATAATATAATAATTAACTATGAAAAGAAGATTTACTTTTTTAGTCCTAAGCTTTCTCTTGTTGCTCGGCGCACAGGTCAATGCTCAAACTACCAACACTGCACTCGACAAGCAGTTGCGCAATAAATTTTTTATCTCTGCTCATGCGGCCACTCAGGGTTTAGGTCTGGAGTTAAAATATGCTCCTATAGCTAAATACAACATTCGTGTGGGTGCAAGTATTTTGCCTATAAAGTGGAACGCTGTATATAACGTACGCAGCGAACCTACTGATCTTGATTTGAATGCTGATTTCGCCAACGCACATTTAATGCTAGATTGGCATCCATTTATCAACGAAACTTCTTTTTCACGTAAAGTGATCGTTACTGCTGGTGCGGCTTACTTCTGGAAAGCGCAAGGTGATGCAGTGGTTACTTACCGTGGTGTTTATAACTATGGCGATATCGAAATTCCTAGTGCCGATCTTGGTCAGCTAATGGGTTCTGTGAAATGGAACAAAGTAGCGCCTTACCTGGGTATTGGTTTTGAAAATCCTTATCCTACCAAAAAGTTCAATATTGGTTTTGCTATTGGCGCTTACTATATGGGCGAGCCTGATGTAAGCCTTACGGGTACTAAATTTCTGGTTAGAAACCAAAGTAACGAAGCGCAGTTTAGAAAAAATATGTCCAACTATACTTTTATGCCAGTTGTTCAAATTAATTTAAATTTTGCCCTTAACTAATACTTTACTAAAATATTTATACTTATGAAAACATATTTTAAATTATATAGCTTCTTGTTTTTTGCAGCCTTTCTTTTTAACAGTTGCAGAAACCCGGCTTATGAGCTGAATGTATTGTTTGATGCTGATGTCATCGAATACAAAGCAACCCTTATTCTTAAGGATGCTAGCGGTAGTGTTTTACCGAATAACTTAACAGTTGCTATTGCTGGTGCGGATGCAGCGAGTATCTACGATTTCTCTGGTACCAAAAAAGTTTATGCTAATGGTGGTGTCATTACTTTAGGCGTTACGCCTAAGGCAATTCCTACTGCAGCGAAATCTTTGAGCTTCAATGTGCTCATTAGTGGTCCCGGTTACGATGATAAAAATATCCCCGTTACCATTGTGGTTAAACAGTTCAGCCAAATTATTGAGGTAACCATGTTAAAAGTGGCTATCCCTACAGCAGTTACTGCTGTGGCAGCAAGTACCACTACAATTGTTAGTGGTACCACTGTGGCGCCTACAGTTGTGGCTACTCCTACAGGTAATGTTGGCGAAACAGCTACCGTTACGGTTCCTGCTGGTACTCAAATGAAAGATGCTACGGGTGCAGTAATCGCTGGTTCTAAGCTTATAGTGAATGTGGTGAATTATGAGGCTAAAGATCCTGCTACCATCGATTTATTTCCTGGGGCAAGTTTAAGTGCCCCTAGTGTGGTGGGTGCTACCGGTACTACGGGTTCTGCTTTCTTTATTCCTGCAGGTTTTACAAGTGTTAAAATGTTTGTGGATAGTAAAGAGGTTAGAAACTTTAATACACCTATCAATATAAGTGTACAATTAGATCCTACCTTCAGGCCTTCGGCTACTGGTGCTGTGGTTAAAGTTGGTGATCAATTACCGGTTTACAGTTATGATGTGTCTACCGGTCAGTTCAAATTTGAAGTGATGGGCACGGCTGCCATTGATTCAAAAAGTAAATTGGCCATCACTTTCCCAATAAATCACTTAACTATATTTGTGGTTGGTGATGTGTTTGCTACCACTGCTTGTATAAAGGCTCCTGTTACTTATATTGCCCCATGGTTAAATGATGCAAAACAACCAGTGATTGTTGAAGTATTAACTGCTGATGGTTTAAAGGTAATTGGTTCTACCACCGTATTGGTTGAAAATGGACTTGTTAATCGCTTTGCTAATCTTCCTGCTATTGCAGTAAGATATAGAGTGAAAGATTATACAGGTAATGTTTTAGCGCAGGGTGCAATAACTAATCCTTGTGCGGGTGCTGCCCTCACCATTAATTTGACTGCTCCTGCTGTTCAAGTGCAGAATATTACGTTGGTATTGAATGTGGTTTGTCCGGGTAAAGGTTCTATTATTGTGCCTAACTTCGATTTGTTCTACAAACCTACTGGTGCGGCTAATACGGAGTTCCGTTTATTGGGTACTGCTGAAAAAGGACTAATCAAAACTACTTTATTAAAAGTCGGTGTTACTTACGACTTCAGAGGTTCATGGAAAAATGAAACTAAGGTGATCAATAAACGCACGATTACTGCTCAGGATATGTCGATCACTGTGGGTGAAGATTTTGATTTGGGTACTGCTCGTGAAACAAACAGGGCTTTATTGATTGAGCTTTGTAAAACTATCGACTAAATCATAAATTAAATAAATTACTAGCCTGCCTCCTATTACAGGAGGCAGGCTTTTTTATGCGCTGTTTGTAGTTCCGGCACTTTCCTGGCCTCATGTTGTATAATACTTGTGTATTTTCTTGTGTATTGACTTGTGTACCTAATTATTTAATGATTTAATGCAGATGTATTAAATTTGAAATAAAATTAAACGAAGTACAATGTTCGCGAAAATAGCTATTATGCCCCGCTGGGTTATTTTTACCATAGATTTAGGCTTAAGCATTTTTGCACTCTTTTTGGGCAATATATTGAAAGTGAATTTTGTGATCAGCGATATTCCTATCCTTAACTTATTAAAGGCAATCCTGCTGCTGGCGCTGATCAATACCCTGGTTTTTGTGAACCTGAAAACCTATGCTGGTATTGTCCGTTTTACCTCTGCCCAGGATTCTTTTCGCATTTTAACTTCTGTCATCGCCAGCTCCACACTGCTCTTTTTTGCAAATGCCACGTTGCTCGTTTTTTACCCCCGGCCAATTACAGCTAATGTGGTCATCATCATCTATTCCTTGTTTACCTTTCTGTTCCTGATCAGCTACCGTATTTTTGTCAAGTATTTTTTTATGTACATCAAAAATGCCAGCCTCGATAAAGTAAGGGTCATTATCTATGGTGCGGGAGAGGCTGGCTTGGCCACCAAAAGAACTTTAGACCATGACCAGAAAATCAATAAAAACATTATTGCCTTTGTGGATGATGACCTGCGCAAGGTAGGGAAGTCTTTCGAAGGGGTCATGATCTTCAATGCCGCAGATATTGCCCACCTGATCCAGAAGCATGCACTCGATGAATTGATTTTTGCCAGCTATACCATCCCTGCTGAACGGAAAATTAAAGTGGTCGACATTTGCCTGGCCAATCACGTCAGGATTTTAAATGTGCCTCCTCAGGGCGCCTGGGCAAGGGGAAAGGTGAGCCCTGCCCAAATTCAAAACATGAAGATCGAAGACCTCCTGAACCGCGAAGCCATCAGCATCAATACCGACGGAATTCAAAACGAATTGGAAGGTAAGAGAATCCTTATTACTGGTGCCGCAGGTTCTATAGGCAGCGAAATTGTTAGACAGCTCCTCAAATTTGAAACTGGCCTGATCATTATGTGCGATCAGAGCGAGACGGCGCTGCATAACTTATTCCTGGAAGTGGAAGAGATGCACCAAAAAAAAGTATGCCACGCCTTTGTTGGGGATGTTAAAGACCTGCAAAGAATGGAATACCTTTTCAAAACCTTTAAGCCCCAATACGTGTATCATGCTGCTGCATATAAACATGTGCCCATGATGGAAGACAACCCCGCAGAAGCGGTCAAAACTAATGTATTGGGCACTAAAACCATCGCTGACCTGTCGGTTAAACATGGCGTACAAAAGTTTGTCATGATTTCGACCGACAAAGCGGTTAACCCCACCAATATTATGGGGGCTTCTAAAAGGATCGCGGAAATTTATGTGCAATCACTCAATAATTCCATGGTATGGCCGCTCACCAGGTTTATGACCACACGCTTCGGCAATGTGCTCGGCTCTAACGGCTCTGTGATCCCGCGTTTTAAACAACAGATTGAAAGGGGAGGCCCCGTTACCGTAACGCATCCTGAAATTACCAGGTTTTTTATGACCATCCCCGAAGCTTGTCGCCTCGTGCTCGAAGCCGCTTACATGGGTAATGGTGGGGAGATATTTATTTTTGACATGGGTAAATCCGTGAAAATCGTCGACCTCGCCAAAAAAATGATCCGCCTCGCTGATTTAATTCCCAACCAGGATATTAAAATCGAATATTCTGGCTTAAGGCCCGGCGAGAAGTTATATGAAGAGCTGCTAAACGACCAGGAGAATACGCTGCCTACCCACCATGAGAAAATTATGATCGGCAAGGTTCGCGAATATGTGTTCAGGGAAGTGCAAAAACAGGTTCATGAACTGGTGGCAATGGCGGTTTGCAACCACGATCAACAGGTGGTTAGGCAGATGAAATTAATAGTACCCGAGTTTAAAAGTAAAAATTCGAAATATGAAGCGCTCGACCGGGTGGTTAACGTGATGAATTTACCGCTTGCCGATTAAATGAGTCAGCCTTGTTTCCACATTCGGTCAGGGGTGAGTCAAGGGTTTCTTCGGCAATACCTTGACTCACTGTTGACTCACCCTTGACTCACTGTTGACTCACTATTTCTGATCATGATTTTTAATTTGCTTTTCATAATTTATATAATTAATTTTAATTAAAATAGTAATCTCTTAATGATATGGCAATCAGTGATAATGAAGGAAAATTTAAAGGGAATATAGGGGGTTTAACCTATAGGATAGTTAACGGAAAAACGATCGTCCAGTCGAAGCCCGCTGCAAGAACGGTCAAACAGACCGAATCTACCAAAGCGAGTCAGAATGATTTTAGTTTGGGCAGTAACCGCGCGAAGATTTTAAGGCTGGTTTTGTCTCCCTTAATCAAGGGCCTGCAGGATAAGGCAATGGTGAACCGGCTCACTACCGCCGTGGCTGCTGTGGTTCGCTCGAACATTACACTTCCGGCGGGTTTTCGGGACCTCGAAGATGGGCAGCTGGGGTTGTTGGAAGGTTTTGAGTTCAATGTGCACTCGCCCTTCGCTGATAGGTGCAAGGCTAACCTCCGCATGGAGCAGAATTCTTTGGCTGGATTTAAAATTAGTATAGCTCCTTTTGAGGTCAAAAAGGCTATTGTTTTTCCTGGCCTGGCTACGGGCTGTACCTTTCGGGTATTGCTTGCCGCTATTAATTTCAAGGAAAACCGCTACCAGTATTGTGGTACTGCGGAATTGAATATTCCAGTGGATAGGGATGCCGTGCCGGCAACGGAGTGGGTCTTTGTAGAAAACCTCCCTCCCGATTGTCTGTTTATCGCCGCTTGCTCCATGGAATTTTTTGGAAATGGTTTGTTTGAACCTATTAGTCTGAATAACAAACAGCTTCATCCAGTGAAACTCATCGGATTGATGCCCGGCCAGCAGGTGAGCGAACAGGTGCCTGTACCGCAAGCCGCTGATAGCTTGTGGCACAATTGGCAACCGATACCGGGTATTGATGGTAATAAAATCAGGAAACGCTGAATTAGCGTTTCCTGATTTCTTCATACATGTTGATGAGCCGCTTTTGCAGCTCGTTCACCTCTTCGTCCCTGTCATGCAGTTTCGCCTTTATGTCATTTAACTCATTTGTTTTTGCGATATCTGGACTGCCGGTATCTTCTGCAAGGATCCCCGTTGTAGGTACATTAAACAAGGCTGCAATTTGTATCAGCCTCGATATGTTGATATCTGTTATGCCCGTCTCTATCTTTGAAAATGCCGGTACGGAAATTTTCAGTTGGGCGGCCACCTGACTTTGGCTCCAGCCTTTGTTTTGACGTAATCTCCTAATATTTTTTCCTATGTAATTCATATTATTAAAAATAAGCAATTACATTGTATTTTAAGGTAAATATTTTTATAAATATTTAATTTGTACTTAAAGTGTGAAAGTGTTGAGTAATTTACATCATGGTTTCACAACTTTGAAGCGATGGGCTGGAAGCCCTGGCGGAATGTTGGGGTAATAAAAATCCTGTTAAATGACCGGGCAAACTGTACTTTGTTTGCCCTTATGCAATTTAACAGGAGGTATTGGGTAGCTGTTTTTTAATTAACAATAGTTAATGGTCTCACTTCGCCGTATAGCTCTATGAGTTTCTTCTGTAGCATGTTTACTGTGGCATCCTGAACCTCAAGTTCTCTCCGTAAGCCATTTGCTATTTCTACCAGTGCGTTTTGTGGGTTCTTTCCTTCTTCATAAAGGATTTCCATAACGTGTACGCCAAAAATGTTTGCCAGTTGTTTTAACCTCGACATGTTGATGTCAGTTGGCCCGGTTTCGATTTTTGAAAATGCAGGTACGGATATTTTCACCATCTCTGCAATTTGTACTAATGTCCAGCCTTTCTTTTGGCGCAATCTTCTGATGTTCTTTCCTACGTTTTTCATTTGTTCTCCTGCTTTAAACTTTTAGACTTTTTACGTGAAATTTGTTGTATTTGGTTATAATTGAATTTATTAGTTAGATATTTTGCTAAATATAAGTGAAATATTAGTCTATTCAAAGAAAAAAATGCTGATTTCCGTCTAAAACGTATATTACGTAACGGCTTTGTTGCGTGTAAATTATATTTGTTAAAGAGAAAACGATTTGTGTATCGCTTTCTAACTATTAACCTAATAAATAAATAAAGATGGAAACAACGATGCGCTTAGATTTAGCGGAAAAAAATTATTCCAATGCCGGTTACCTGGTTTTTGGTTCCTTGTTATTGCTGTGGCTCTTTATGCCGGGCTTTATTCGTCATTTTGACCCTACGGCTGGTGGGGTCGATCCGGCCATTTGGCTGCTCATTTTGCTGGCCTTAATTGCCTTTTTAATGGTGGCTGCTTTATGCTGGTGGCTCTTGAACAGGTTTTGGGTATTCCTGGGCTTACCCCAGTTGAGTGTGATGGTTTTACAATTTAAAACTTTGGAGTTATGGCAGCAGTTAAGTTTTTACTGGTTATCATTTGCTTTGCTGTTGTTGGTAAGCACCCTGTGCTTAGCAGCAATTTGCTAAGGCCGGCCCCTGTTGGGGTAATCGCGATTGCTGCCGGCGAACTCGGCGTAAGGGAGGCCACTGGCCGAAATGATGGCTCAAGGGTCAAAGCTTACCTCGCTGCTGTGGGGCTAAAACCGGGTGCGCCATGGTGTGCTGCTTTCGTTTCCTGGGTGTTCCTGCAGGCGGGTTTTACTCAACCCAAAACGGCCTGGTCGCCGGATTTGTTCCCTGCCGCCCGATTGAAAATTACCCCTGAACCCGGTCTGGTCTTTGGGATTTATTTCCCCGAACTGAAACGCATTGCCCATGCTGGTTTTGTGGCTGAAGTGAAGGGCGACTGGATCATTACCCTGGAGGGCAATACCACTATGGCCGGCAGCCGTGAAGGGGATGGGGTTTATCGGAAATGGCGCTCACGGAAAACCATTCATCGATTTGCCGAATGGAGGCCTGCTCATGACTAGCCGTGCCTACGCCTGCTGGCTGCCCTTGCTCCTGGTGGTGCAGGGCTGCAGCCTCTTTAATAATGTAAACAAAAATGATTTATCAAACCAAACAAAAATGGAAAATAGTACTGTATTAAAAAACGAAACCCAATGGGTAAATGAAATGAAAAGTGAAAGTGCGTTGCTGGAAATGGATAGCGCCGAAATGGCGTTCACACTCGAGATTTGGCCTAAAGGGCAATTTAGTTTCTCGCCAAAAAATGGTTTTGCCGGGGAGGCCGAAAAAGTTTTGCTCCGCGGTTATGCGCTGCAAACAAAAGCGCTTTCGCAAGTGCTGAATGTGGCGCAATCGGAACTCGCATCTCATCAACTGAAGCGCCAGGAAAAGGTGGTGCTGCAATCGGAGAGCAAACAGAAGGAGGTAGCCTCAACGCCTTCTTTTAAATGGGTCTTTGCCCTGGCTTTGTTTCTTATTGTGGTTGCCCTGGCATGGTCTATCCGAAGGGCTTGATTGCTTTCCTAACATTAAAACCAGGATCAGGGATTTTTTTTCCCCTTTCCTGGTTTTTTGTTTTTAGGTTTAATTTTTTAGCTGCTCCTTTCTTCTTAAGTGATTTAATCCTTCATTAGCGTGGGCCATCTAAGTGGATTAACTAATTCGAAACTACCTGCTTTATTTTTTTTAAAAATTGCTCTAAAGCATTTTTATTTATAAATTATTTTATTATAGTTTAAGTTGAAATTACTTCTTGCTGTTGTATAGTGCTTTTTGCCTGCAATAATTGGAGGCTGTCATTTGCAAAAAAGATGCGCTTTCTTTGTTGTAAAAATAATGCGCATCGTAATATTTGAAAAAATAGGCTACTTTATCTGCCTGGCTGAGGAGGAGAAAGTCAGCCCGGTAGCTTGCCAGGCATTGCTCTTTTATTAAAAAGCGGGCTGTTAGCTTTGCCGTTTCTGGATATGGGCTTAACTCCTGATAAGCGCTTTTAGTAAGCACCAGAAAGTTGCATGGCCCTAACGTACTGATGCCCCTAGTGGAGGGCTTTTCGTTAAAGAAACTTTGCGTGTCTGTAATAATTTGCCCTGCCTGGTATAAACGAAAAATGTTTTCTCTGCCATCGGCATGATAGGTGCAGGCCTTGGCATAGCCATTAATGAGATAATACATTTTCTGTGCCCTTTGGCCAGGGACTAAAAGGTTTGTTCTTTCCAGTACTGCTGACTGCTGTAACAGGGAGGAGATTTTATGGCGATAGGCCATTGAAATGGGACTGGACCGATGCAACTGATCCAAAAATGCTTGTTCTTCCATAAATAATTTTAACTTATGAAGATGAGCAATTTATTCTATAGAAATAAATTTCTATCGCATAAAAAAACCGGCAAATTTTGCCGGTTTTCCTACTTTCATTCTTGCTGCCTTTAATAGAGTATAATCTCCGCTGGCTCAATGCCCATGTGCTTGGCAAAATCTTTAATGGTAATTCTTTGGTGCTTTTCTTTCCCTAATACATAACGAAGCTCCTGAACGATGCGTTGGGCTTTTCTTAAACTGAATCCCGTTAGGGTAGCGATGTCTCTTGCGTGAATGAACATTCTTTGAATCATTTTTTGTGATTTAATGCTTTCCGTACAAGTGGCGCATCGCATGTGGGTAACTGCCCACACGGAACTTGTTCTTCAGCTTGTTTAATTGGTGAATAATTAATTTAAATATAGTGTTATTTATTCTAAATCAAAATTTCTTTTAAAGAGTTAATTTGATAAAATTAATTTTTTTTTAATGTAAAGATGTAAAATAGGCTTTATGATAGTGTAAAGCGGTTTTATAATCTTTTATGATTTGAAATATTTTTTTTAAAAAACGGCTTATTGTTTCTTTTTGTGACTATTAATGACTCTTAATGTGTCATAACGCCAATTGCGCCTTTCGCGTAAAGCTTTTTTTTTAACTGTCGTACTTTTGAATTATAAGTTTTAGAGCTGCCGGCGGCGAAGGACTTATAATTAACAAATTCACAAAATTTTTAAATCTTTAAATTAAATTAAAATGGGTATTCAAGACAAAGGGGCCTTCGGTGGCTTTAGAAACAAAACTGGTCCTTTAGTAGGTCGTATTGTAGCTGGACAAAATGTAATTACCGCCATCCCGCGGAAATCAACTACACCGCCTACAGTGAAACAGCTGGACCAGCGTAAAAAGTTTGGTTTAATAACCCGTTATTTGAGCGGGATCTCCAACCTGATCCGCATTGGCTACCAGGAGCGCCAACTGCACCAGTCGCCAATGAACAAAGCGGTGCAATACCACCTCCGCAATGCGGTAACTGGTGTGTCGCCAGATTTTCTCATCGATCATGCTAAGGTGAGGTACAGTGTGGGAAAAAGTCCCATGCCAGCTCAAATTGAGGTGCAGGGTTTAGTGGGTGCCAAAGCAGACTACTCCTGGGGTATCTCTTCAGGTCAGTACAGCTTGCCCACAGATTTAGTGACGCTGCTAGTGTATAACCCTGAAAAAAACAGGTTCGTATTCCTGGAAGGTGCCGCTGCACGTTCTGAACTCGGCTTCTCTCTGCAGATGCCGGCCAACTTTGTGGGTGATACCATCCATTGCTACCTCAGCTTCGTTTCCCTGGATGGGAAAGTGGTGAGTAACAGCGAGTATGCCGGACAGTTGATTGTTGTTTAATTTTAGTGCCCCCGCTGTCCCTTCTTTTCCCGGGAACAGCGGGTTTTTTTACGCTTATAGCTCTGTTGTTTCTGTAACTAACAAGCTCCTTTTATTTTCCTTCAAAACATAAACCTTAGCCGCACAATTGCTGCAACGATAGCGCTTATAGGGTTTCCAGAATAAAAAATGCTTTACAAATAGCCCTCGTGGAATCCTCGTATCTAAATCATATTGTTGACATTTGGGGCATTGCTTATAGACTTTTGGCTTTTTTAGCCAGTCTTTTTCTAGTGTGGTCATGAGAGCGTTTCAAAGCACAAATCTATTATAAAATTCACAAATTAGATAATTAAAGTAATTTTATTAGCGACTAGTTGATAACATTTACTTTAAATGCTGTTTTAAGGGGTTTTTAAATCCATTCCTTTTGGCGATGCTTTAATTTTTGAATTATTTGTTTTAGATTTACCCGGGTTTTTCTATGAAGGAAAGGCCTTTAAAGACAGGGAATTAACAAATCAATATATATGTGTGGAATAGTAGGTTATATAGGTCACCGGGAGGCCTGGCCCTTGGTTTTAAAAGGGTTAAAAAGATTGGAATATCGTGGTTATGATAGTGCAGGTATTGCGCTGATCCAGGATGGTCATCTTAATATATTGAAAAAAGCGGGTAAAGTACAGGAACTGGAGAATTTTTCGGCCGGTAAAAATCTTTCTGGTACCATTGGTATCGGGCATACGCGCTGGGCTACCCATGGTGCGCCTTCTGATCGGAATTCCCATCCCCATACTTCTAATAATGGCAGGTTAACAATCATCCATAATGGGATTATTGAAAATTATGCCGTGTTGAAGGAAGAGTTAATTAGTCGTGGTCATGAATTTAAAAGTGATACCGATACAGAAGTTTTGATCCACCTGATTGAAGAGGTTTATAAAGCCGATAATGTGGATCTTTTTGAGGCTGTACGCCTGGCATTGAACGAAGTGAGCGGGGCTTATGCCATCGTAATCATGGATGAGGAACAGCCTGATCAGTTGATTGCCGCCCGTAAAGGAAGCCCAATGGTGATTGGTGTTGGTGATGGCGAATATTTCATTGCCTCGGATGCAACGCCGATTGTAGAGTATACCAAAAATGTAATCTACATGAACGATAATGAAATTGCATTCTTGAAAAGGGATGAGCTGCTGATTAAACGCCTGGATAATGTGGTGCAAACGCCTTATGTGCAGGAACTGGAATTGAAACTGGAAATGCTGGAAAAAGGGGGTTATGACCACTTTATGCTGAAGGAAATTTATGAGCAGCCCCGCTCGATACGTGATTGTATGCGCGGAAGAATTTATCCTGACCAGGGTTTGGTGCAACTGGGTGGTATTAAAGAGTATGCTGATAAATTGAAAAATATTGACCGCATTATTATTGTGGCCTGTGGAACTTCATGGCATGCCGGTTTAGTGGGCGAGTATTTGATAGAAGAGTATGCCCGCATTCCGGTGGAAGTGGAATATGCTTCTGAATTTAGGTACCGCAACCCGATTATTACCGAAAAAGATGTGGTGATCGCGATCTCTCAATCGGGTGAAACTGCGGATACCATGGCGGCTATTGAAATGGCCAAAGAAAAAGGCGCCACCATTTTTGGCGTTTGTAATGTAGTGGGTGCTTCTATTCCAAGAATTACCCATGCTGGTGTTTATACCCATGCTGGACCAGAAATTGGTGTGGCTTCTACCAAAGCTTTTACCGCACAGGTAACGGTTTTAACGCAGATGGCCTTTTACATGGCCCAGCAAAAAGGAACAATGACCAAAAGTCAGCTGGTAACATTGTTAACAGAAATGGATTGTATCCCAGAAAAAATTGAAAAGGCCTTACAATCGGATACCCTGATCAGGGAAATTGCCGCTAAATTTAAGGATTCTACCAATGCCTTATTTTTAGGGAGAGGAAGTGGTTTTCCTGTGGCGCTGGAAGGTGCGTTAAAGTTAAAAGAAATTTCTTATATCCATGCCGAGGGTTACCCGGCAGCAGAAATGAAACATGGCCCTATTGCTTTAATTGATGAGGAAATGCCTGTGGTCGTTATTGCGACCAAGAATTCTTCTTATGAAAAGGTGATTAGTAATATTCAGGAGGTGAAAGCCCGTAAAGGTCAGGTGATTGCTATTGTGACCGAAGGGGATACAGAGGTGAAGAAAATGGCTGATTACTGTATCGAAATTCCAGATGCTAGTGAAGCTTTTTTACCGCTTTTGGCCACTATTCCTTTGCAGTTATTAGCTTACCATATTGCCGTTCTTAGGGGTTGCAACGTGGATCAGCCTAGAAATCTAGCAAAATCGGTGACCGTGGAGTAAAGGTTTTATTGATTTTTTGTAAGAAAGTTGCTTATAATTATAGTATTTTAATTAAATTTACAATAATTAACCTTTTTTTATAAAAAAACAATGATTGAATTTCCATTATCAGATTGGGAAACCATGCGCCTTACGGCGCTTTATCAGCTGGAAATTTTGGATACTGCCCCTGAAAAGGATTTTGACCATATCGTTTCCCTGGCTGCACTGGTTAGTGAATGCCCGATGGCAACGATTGGTTTTCTTGACATCAACCGTACCTGGTATAAAGCGGCTGTGGGATTGGACCTCAAAGAAACCCCCGCAGCTAAAGCTTACCAGTTTTCAGATAAACAAGAGTTATCGGCCATTCAAATAGAGGATACTTTATGGGATGGCCGATTGCTTTATAAAACTATTTTCCCCCTCTATGCGGAAGACGGGATTGTGCTGGGGCACCTCAGTGTTGCGGATATAAAACCGGGTTTTTTAACTCCAGCCAAATTGACTGCCCTGGAAATGCTGGCCCTCCAAACCATTAGTTTGCTGAAGCTGCGCCTCCAGTTGATTAAAATGAGGCATGTGGCCTATCAATCTAAAAGGACGCTTGACCAGATTTCGCCGGTTTTTAAAAATGCAATTGATGCTGTGCTCGTTATTGCCCAGGATGGCCTGGTGATGCAATGGAACCCCAGGGCGGAAGTGATGTTTGGCTATAAAGCCGAACAAGCCATTGGTCTGTATTTTCATGACCTGCTCATCCCCCCCCGAAACCATCAATCTTTTTGGAATAAAAGACTTGGCCTGGATGTGAACGTGGATAGCCCCTTTACGAAAGATAATTACGAATTTGTTGCCAAAAGAAAAGACCATACGGAATTGCTGGTGGCCATGGGTATTTCGCCGGTATTTATTGACGGTGAAAACTTATTTATTGCCTTTTTGTGCGACATTACCGCAAGGGAGCAAAATACATTGGAACTGGCCAAACAAAAAAGTTTCTACGAAAATATCTTAAATCATATTCCTACAGACATTGCGGTTCTTGATGTGGATCAAAAATACCTTTTCGCGAATCCTTTCGCCATTAAGGATGCTCATTTTAGGGAATATATTATTGGTAAGGATGATTTTGAGTATGCTGTTTACCGCAACCGCGATAATACCGTACCCCTGTTGCGTAAGGCCAAATTTATGAAGGCTAAAATGACGCATAGCGTGGCTAGCTGGGAAGACCAGGTGACTGATGAAAAGGGGAAGCTGAGGACGAATATCAGGAATTTTTTTCCTGTCTATGGTGATGCTGGAGACTTGTCGTTTATGATTGGTTATGGCATGGATATTTCTGCCCGTAAAAAATCGGAGGTGGAACAAAATAGCCTCCTCGAACAACTTACTTTTAGAAATGCCCAGCTCAATGATTTCTGTAATATTGTTACCCATAATTTGCGCGGCCCGCTCAACAACATGTCTTTGCTCGTAGATTTTGTGACCGATACCAACGACCATCAGGAGCAAATGGAACTGGTGTCGAAATTAAAACCCGTTATTGAAGGGCTAAAGACAACTTTTGATGACCTTGTGGAAACCATAAAGGTGAAACAAAACATGGAAATAAAATCGGAAATGGTCGACCTGGAAGCTTGTTTGAGGAAAACCATGGAAGGCCTGGAAATGGAAATGCTTTTGGCAAATGCACAGCTTAACGTTGATTTTAACGAGGCCCCGCTGGTTTGTTTCCCCCCGAAATATATTGCCAGTATTTTTTATAATTTATTAAGTAATGCCTTGAAATACCGTTCGCCAGATCGAGAGCTCGAAATTAATGTGGCGACCACCAGAAAAAATGGTTTTGTGGTGCTCACGGTAGCTGATAATGGTTTAGGGATTGACCTGGTTAAATACCAAGACCAGGTGTTTGAAATAGGGAAGATTTTCCATAGCCATGAAAATGCGAAAGGTTTTGGTTTGTACATGACCAAAACCCAGGTGGAAGTAATGGGCGGACAAATTACCGTGGAGAGTGAAGTGAATAAGGGGTCAACATTTATTGTAGTGTTAAAAGAACAGTCCACAGCCTGTTAATGTGTAATATTATGGCGCAAAAAAAGCGTACGGAGAGAATAGAAATATTAGACGGTATGCGGGTATTGGCCATTTTTATGGTCATGCTCTTTCATTATTATAGTGCCTTTGGCGCCAGTTATTATCAATATGCTTTTAAACCTCCTCAGTTATTTAATGAAGGCTATTTAGGGGTCCAATTGTTTTTTGTGATTTCTGGCTTTGTGATTACGCTGACCTTAACCAAATGCAGCTCTTTTGTGGAGTTTATGAAAAAGCGTTTCCTGCGCCTGATTCCTGCAATGTTGATCTGTTCGCTGCTCACTTTTTCTCTCCTCCGCCTTGTGGATAGCAATAACTTGTTTCCTGTTTCAAAAAGCTTTGCCAACCTCCTGATTTCTAATACTTTTATTCCTCCTGCTTTGCCAAATACTTTTTTTGGTGTCAAACTGGCCTATATAGATGGTGCCTACTGGTCGCTGGCCTGTGAATTGCAATTTTATTTGTTAGCGGGCCTGTTCTATTTCTTTTCCCCAAAATCCTTTTTAAGAAATTATGCTGTCTTTGCCATACTTTCTGCAGTTTTATATGCCATTATAAACGCTGCAATGGGCTATGATTTCTTTTCTCCTTTAATTGGAACGAAGGTCTTTCTGGAAATCAGAACCTTAAGTACTGATTTTCTGGTTTTTCACCATCACTTGTGGTTCCTGATGGGAATCGTAATCAATAAATTATATTTTCAAAAGTACAATCAACCATTGCTGTTGCTGCTCTTGGCTATTGTTGTGCTGCAAATCGTGTTTTTAAAAACGTTATATCCTATCTTGTTTACGCTTTTGGTGCTGCTCTTGTTTCTCCTGTTTTTGTATAAACCTCAACTACTGGCCTTTCTGGCGAATAAAGTGCTGGTCAAAGTTGGCATTGCCTCTTATTCTATTTATTTGATTCACCAGTATGTAGGCGTGGTTGTAATCAATAGGTTATCTCCTTATTTTGGTTCCTGGAACTTTGTTATTCCTATGTTGTTAATGCTGGGGCTGTCGTTTTTTGGGGTGATGAGTTATAAATATTTGGAATACCCACTGGGAAAGCAATTGCATAAGCTGGTTTTTAAACAAATGGCTAAAGTGCCAGTAGGGGTGGAGGTGTAGGTTATTTTTCGTATTTTACGGGATTAATGGAGTGGATAAAATGAAGGGATGAAAAGGGTGTCTAAGTCGGGGGTAATTAGGGCGACTAAAGGGAAAGTGATATTAGCGCTTTTTCTGGCTTGTTCTGCCTTGTTTTTGGCCTGGGCTACAAGTAAAGTTGCCTTTAAAGAAATGCTGGAGACTGTTGAAGAGCTTTCTTCGCCCAACGAAAGGTTAAGGATTGTAAACGAACTTTCCAGAAAAATATCCGGTCTGGACCAGTCCCAAAAAAAACTTGCTTTTAACGATTCCGGAAAATACAATACTTTCTTTAAGGAATCTAAGCAATTGCGCAAGGTGCTCGACACGCTGAGCCTGCTTTATGTAGGCGATGGCATCCAACAGCGAAGGATTAAATCTATCCATCAATTGCTCACTGCTCGTGATAAACAGTTTGTTGACTACCTTAAAATTAGAGAGAAGCTGGTGAACGATCAATCTTTTGCTTCGCAGCTGCAAAAGTTCAATGAAATGGTGAGCAAAAGTACATTGGAGGCCGACAGTACCGTGGTGACTTCAGAAAAGCGGACCACCACCACTACTGTTCTTCCTTCTGATAAGGAGCCCAGGAGTTTTTTTAATAAGATTTTTGGGAAAAAGAAAACTGATGAGGATAAGGATGCTGCCATCAGGATCATTAATGAGGAGAAAGTTAAAAGAGATACCATCGCTTTATCTACCGAAGGTAAAATGGTGAAGGGGGTTGAAAAGACTTTAAGGGCACTGGAGAAGGCACAGCAAAGGAAAAGCCGTGTTTTTATAGCCAGGGAGGCCGTATTGGCAGAGGCAAATAATTTGCTGATTGTTCAAATGCTGGATATCCTGAGAAAGGTGGAGCTGGAGGCTGTTGGGGAAATGGAGCAAACGACTTTCCAGGCGAAAAAAGTAGTGAGCACCGGCATTAAGCAAATGACCATCATTATGGTGGTGTTTTTTCTGCTGATGGTACTGCTCTTGTTTTTGATTTTAACGGACATTACCCGCAGTAATAAATATAGAAAGGAACTGGAGGCTGCTACCGAGGAAGCGGAATATCATGGTAAGGCTAAACAACGCTTTCTCTCTAACATGAGTCATGAAATAAGGACGCCACTGCAGTCCATCATTGGCTATGCAGAAATTATTAGGAATCAACCTAGTCCGGACCCTAAAGATATTGATGCCATTTACCATTCTTCGGAGCATTTGCTGCAGATTGTGAACGAAATATTGGATTATAACCGATTGATTTCTGGTAAGTTTACCTTCGTGAACCAGGTTTTTAATAGCCGTGATTTGTTAAATGAAGTGGTGAAAATTGTGGCACCTCAGGCAGAGAAAAAAGCCTTGCGGCTGGTGACTAAGTTTGACCTGGAAGGCATCCATTACCTGATGGGTGATCCTTTTAGACTCAAACAAATCTTGTTTAACTTGTTGAGCAATGCCATTAAGTTTACCATGGAAGGTGAAGTGGAATTGGATGCTTTCTTTAAACGACAGGGTGACCAGGTGCATTTTACTTTTAGAGTGAAGGATACAGGCATCGGCTTGTCGGAGGAGGAAAGTCAGCGGATTTTTAATGAATTTGAACAGGCGGATAACCCTGAACAGCATATTCTAAACCAAACAGGTGCCGGTCTGGGCTTAAGTATTGTGAAATCCCTGGTGGAAAACCAAGGGGGACGAATCTATGTAAAAAGTAAGAAAGGCCAGGGCAGTAGTTTTACTTTTTTCCTAACTTTTAAAATTGCTGAGGCTCCGGTACTGGTGGAATCCAGGAAAAAGAATACTCTGCTGACTAATGGTAATGCGGTGTGGGTGGTTGATGATGACCAGCTGATACTGGATCTTTGCAGTTTGATTTTTAAAAAAAACCAATTTAATTTTACTTGTTTCCAAACGCCTGGGGCCATGCTGGAGGCACCATGGGATCCTGCTGTTCAGTTCCTGCTGATGGATATTCGAATGCCGAAAATGTCAGGACTGGAGTTGTGTAAGGCCATGCGCTTGAAGGTGGGTGATTCGGTAAAGATTTTCGCGATGACCGCTCAGGTGCTGCCCGAGGAAAGGGAGTCTTTGCTTGCCGGTGGTTTTGATGGCTTAATGATGAAGCCTTTTCGGGAAAGTGATTTGCTGGGGATCTTTAACCGGGAAGCGGATGCTGTTGAATTTGATCCTTCCTATTTAGAGAAAATGACTTTCGGTGATCAGGAGCAGTTGAACAAGATCTTGAATAGGTTTTCTATGGATTGCCAAAATGACCGGAAAGAAATATTACAAAGCTTGCACGCAGAAAATCTGGACCTGCTTTCTTTATTGCTGCACCGATTGGCCGGTCGCCTGGCTCAAATGGGAAGCAAAGATTTAGGGATGCAATTCAGGCTGATGGAGATCAAGGTAAATGAAACGATAACCTCGGAAATGACTTTAGACACGGAACAAAAGGAAAAAATTCTTCAGCTTTGTGGGAAGTTGAAAGGGTTGATTGGCGTTGTTTCAACAGCAATGTTGTAACGGTCTTCAGTTATACTAATCAATCTCGTATCGCTCCATTTTGCTATACAATGTTTTACGGTCGATGTTCAGTAACTTGGCCGCCCTGGATTTATTGTATTTTACTTTGATCAATGTTTCCATAATTAAGGCTTTCTCGTTGATTTCATTAATTGCTTTTAGGTCTGATGTTTGTGGCCTTTGGTTTTGACTAACGGCCAGAATCATTTCATCTGGCAGTGAAGTGATTTCAGCCGTATCACCAGGGCTCAATAATACCATCCTTTTGATCACATTGCGGAGTTCGCGCAGGTTTCCAGGCCAATCGTATTTAACAAGGAGGTTTTTTGCTGCTGGGGAAATGTGCTGCACATTTCTGTCGAGTTGCGCATTGGAGCTTTCAACAAAATGGGTGATAAACAACTCGATGTCTTTGCCCCGTTCGCGCAGCGCGGGAAGTTGTATTTTGAATTCATTGATGCGGTGGTAAAGATCTTCCCTGAAAATGCCATTACTGACACTCTGCAGCAGGTCGTCATTTGTGGCGGCAATAATTCTTACATCTACAGGGATGTTTTTTGTGCTGCCCAAAGGCTGTATGACTCTTTCCTGTAAGGCACGCAGGAGTTTTACCTGCACCTCGTAACTGAGGTTGCCAATTTCATCTAAAAAAAGAGTGCCACCATTGGCGACTTCAAACTGGCCTTTTTTATCGGTGAGGGCACCGGTGAAGGCTCCTTTGGCATGACCGAAGAGTTCGCTCGCAGCCAACTCTTTTGATAAAGCGCCGCAATCTATCGCTATAAAGGGCTTGTCTTTTCTTTTGCTTTGGAGGTGTAATGCCCGGGCAGCGTACTCTTTTCCGGTGCCACTCTCGCCTTGAATAACCACGGACATGTCTGTGGGGGCTACCAGGTTGATGTGCTCATATAATTTATCTGCAGTAGCACTTTTTCCTTTGATCGTGTCGGCATGCTCCTCTGTTTGTTGTGGAGCGGCATTTTCTGTATGGTGGAGTGCATTTTGCATCAGCATCAGCAATTCCTCCGGGTTAACAGGTTTGGTGATGTAATCAAAAGCGCCCATGCGGATTGATCTTACTGCGGTACGGACATCGTTGAAACTCGTCATGATGATGAGGGGTACCATAGAACCTTTTTCCCGTACATGTGTTAACACATCTAATCCAGTGCCATCTGGTAAGCGGTAATCTACCAGTAATAAATCAAACTCCTCCTGCGCTAATAACTTGATGCTCTTTTTAACATCATGAACCGCAGTTGGAATATGTTTATGCTTTTGAAGAAAACCTTCTAATAACTGAGAGAATGTTAAATCATCTTCAATGATCAGTATTTTTGCCATAGGTATTTTTACGTATACCACAAAAATACAAAAGCCGGAACGATATCCGGCTTTTGTATTTTATTAATTTATTGTGTGGAGAGCTTATTGTTTTACAACGCCGTCTTTTCCAACGTTTAAGGAAGCAGTTTCTTCACCTTTTTTAACGTCTACCTGGAACCATTCGGTTTTGTCTGCAGCTACGACTAAAAATGCTGTAGTTGGTACCCATTCTTTGTATGGATCAGATTGTAATGTTGCTTTAACTGCATCTGGCAGTTCTTCTAATTTAACTGGAGTTTTAGTTGTACTGTCTTGTTGAGCAGTAATCGTTACCGGAGTTTTGATTTCGTTTGCCTGTACGGTGGCTATTCCTGCGAAAGCTAAAAATGCTGCTGATAAAATGATCTTTTTCATAAAACTATTTATTTAATTAATTATTTATGTTAATTCTAATAAGTAGTAATACATTATGGTGCCACCTTTGGCATAGTGCTTTAAAGGTGTTTAAAGCGCTATTTTAAAGATTTGGTGTTTTAAGGCTGTAGAGAAACTCCACAGCTTGTGGCGAATTGCAGCGTGTTTTTTTAATTTTTACCTTATGATGCGATGGTGGAAGTGGTTCTGCGCACAGCCACAGTTTTAACAGCTGCACTAATTGCTGCGGTGTCGTAACCACAAATTGCCCAAAGTTCTGCTTGTTCACCATGCTCCACCACCTCATCAGGGATGCCTAAGCGCAGTACATTTGAGCTATAATTGTTGTCGCCCATAAATTCCAGAACTGCAGAGCCCATTCCTCCCGGCAGGCAGCCATCTTCAACGGTAATCACATTTTTATAACGCTTGAATACTTCATGCAACATGGCCTCATCTATCGGTTTTACAAAACGAAGATCATAATGTGCCGGATGTATGCCTTCGCTGTTAAGCTCTTTACATGCTGCCACGGCAAAATTACCGACATGGCCAATAGTAATTAGGGCGACATCTTCTCCGTCACATATTTTTCGGCCTTTACCTATTTCCAGTGCTTTTAAAGGGCGTCGCCAATCTGGCATTACCCCATTGCCCCTCGGGTAACGGATAGAGAACGGTCCCCTGTTTTCTAATTGTGCCGTATACATCAGGTTGCGCAGTTCTTCTTCATTCATTGGTGCTGAAACCGTCATGTTTGGAATACAGCGCATAAAAGCCAGGTCGTAAGCGCCATGATGGGTAGCGCCATCGGCTCCGGCAATACCGCCCCTGTCTAAACAGAATACCACATTCAGGTTTTGTATGGCCACATCATGTATCACCTGGTCAAATGCCCTTTGCATAAAGCTGGAATAAATATTGCAAAATGGAACTAAACCCTGTGAGGCTAGTCCGGCGGAAAAGGTAACCGCATGTTGCTCTGCAATGCCCACATCGAAAGCACGTTTTGGCATGGCTTTCATCATGATGTTCATCGAAGAGCCTGAAGGCATAGCTGGAGTAATGCCTACAATGTTTTTATTCGCTTCTGCAAGCTCTACCAGCGTATGACCGAAAACATCCTGGTATTTTGGTGGCTGCGGTTTATCGCTGGTTGTTTTTTTGATTTCGCCGGTGATTTTATCAAACAGACCTGGTGCATGCCATTTGGTCTGGTCTTTCTCTGCAAGGGAAAAGCCTTTACCTTTTACCGTAACGCAGTGTAAAAGTTTAGGGCCGGGGATGGCAGAAAGATCCTTGATAATGGAGGCCAGCTTTTTAACGTCATGACCATCTACCGGACCAAAATACCTGAAATTGAGTGCCTCGAATAAATTGCTCTGTTTGAGCAAAGTGCCTTTAATGCTTTTCTCAATTTTCTTTATAAAACTATGGGCATTAGGCCCTAGCTCCGACAGTTTAATCAGCGCATTGGAAACATCATCCCGGAAACGGTTATAAGATTTTGAGGTCGTAATGTTGGTTAAATATTCTTTTAAAGCCCCAACATTAGGGTCTATAGACATACAATTGTCGTTCAATATAACCAAAAGGTTAGAGTTTTCTATTCCGGCGTGGTTTAATCCTTCAAAGGCTAAACCCGCTGTCATGGCTCCATCACCGATTACCGCTACATGCTGGCGGTCGGTTTCTCCTTTGTATTGGGAAGCAACGGCCATGCCTAATGCTGCAGAAATGGAAGTGGAAGAATGGCCTACGCCAAAGGTATCGTATTCACTTTCGGTGATTTTCGGGAATCCACTGATGCCATGTAAAAGGCGGTTGGTGTGGAAAACAGCTTTTCTGCCGGTCAGTATTTTATGTCCGTAGGCTTGATGACCCACATCCCATACTAATTTATCGTAAGGGGTGTTGAGGGCGTAGTGTAAGGCAACAGTGAGCTCTACTACACCAAGGCTTGCTCCAAAATGACCGCCATTGACACTTACTACATCAATAATATACTGGCGAAGTTCCTGACAAATTTGCTCTAAATCTTCTTCCTTATATGCCTTTAAATCAATAGGGTAATTGATGCTGGGTAATAATGGACGCTTAATATCTTCCATATGGGTTTATTTCGAATTTACAAAGTAAGGGATTTTGTTTAATATTATTGGCATATTTTGACTTTTGCTGTAACATTCATGGAATTAGATTGTCGTAAACAATTTTTTACCTTATTTTTACCGCGCATGAATTTAATACATACTATATAAAATGAAACGTGATACCTTAATTTTTGATTTAATTGGCAGAGAATTGGATCGCCAGGAAAATGGCCTTGAACTGATTGCCTCTGAAAACTTTGTGAGTAAACAAGTAATGGAAGCTGCAGGCTCTGTGTTAACAAATAAATATGCTGAAGGACTACCGGGCAAGCGTTATTATGGCGGTTGTGAAGTGGTTGATGAGGTCGAAAATATAGCAATTGAACGTGCAAAGAAGCTTTTTGGTGCTGCTTGGGTAAATGTACAGCCTCATTCTGGTGCGCAGGCTAATGCAGCGGTGCTGCTTGGTGTTTTGCAGGCCGGTGATAAGATTTTAGGTTTTGATTTGGCACATGGCGGTCACTTAACGCATGGCTCTCCGGTTAATTTTTCTGGTAAACTCTACCAACCTTTTTTTTATGGGGTTAAAAAAGAAGACGGCTTAATTGATTATGCTAAATTGGAAGAAATCGCTTTAGCGGAACGTCCGAAACTGATTATCTGTGGCGCTTCGGCTTATTCCAGAGAATGGGATTATGCCTTTATCCGCCGTGTTGCTGACCAGATTGGTGCTTTGGTATTGGCGGATATTTCTCATCCCGCAGGAATGATTGCCCGTGGTTTGTTAAACGACCCGCTTCCTTATTGCCATATTGTAACCACTACTACGCATAAAACTTTACGTGGACCGCGTGGTGGAATGATCATGATGGGTAAAGATTTTGAGAATCCATTTGGACAAAAAACGCCTAAAGGTGAGCTAAGAATGATGTCGTCTGTTTTGGATATGGCCGTTTTTCCAGGTACGCAGGGTGGCCCTTTAGAACATATTATTGCTGCTAAAGCAATTGCTTTTGGTGAAGCCCTGAGTGATGATTATTTAACTTATATTAAACAGGTTAAAGTGAATGCCAGTGCTATGGCTGCTGCCTTTATGGCTAAGGGTTATGGCATTATTTCTGGCGGTACCGACAACCACATGATGCTGATAGACCTGCGCAATAAAAATATTACAGGTAAAGCTGCTGAAAATGCTTTAGGTAAAGCCGATATCACCGTTAATAAAAATATGGTTCCCTTTGATGATAAATCTCCTTTTGTAACCTCTGGTATTCGTGTGGGTACTGCTGCTATTACAAGCAGAGGTTTTAAAGAAGGCGAAATGGAACAAATTGTTGCCTTAATAGATGCGGTATTAACTAACCCTGACGAGGAGATTAACCTGTTAAATGTTAAATCTCAAGTATTAGTTTTGGCAAAACAATTTCCTTTGTATAAATAATGTTACCTTGCAGCACTTAAATATAATTCTTGTTTAAATTGTTACATGTCAGATAAAAAGGAACTGGTTGATAAGTTTGATAATTTATGCAAACTGGCAGCCTTGATTTGTATGGTACCCAGAGCCATCCTGGTTTTGAAAGAAGAAGGACAAATGAGGCTGAAAGCCTCTTTTGGAATTGGTGGAAACAGCAGTGAAGATTTGCGTGATTATTCTTTTTCGGAAGCGGTCTTCAATCAGGATGGTTTTTTTCAAATTGCTGATACTTTACAGGATGATCTTTTTAAACAGCATCTTAATGTTTTAGGCAAGCCGTTTATACGTTTTTATGCCGGGGCGCCATTGCTTGATAAACAGGGAAATAAGGTGGGTGCTATTTGTGTTTCGGGCGACCAGCCTCAATATTTAAATGCGGAGCAAAAAGAAGCTATTCTAACCTTAGCTGAGGAAGTGATTACCCATTTAGCCTTAAAAAAAAATGAAAGGGAGTTGCACCTGCAGATGGAGCAGTTTGAAGAATTACGCTCCCTGTCTGCCATTTCTTCTGAAATTCATTGCATTCTGGATTATAGTGGAAAGGTGCTCTTTATCAATGATGCGGTATTTCAATTATTGGGCTATAGCGTATCTGAAGCTTTAGGAATGAAGATCTGGGAGGTTTGTCATAAAGACGACCTGGAAATGGTCGTTAATTTTCTTCAAGATGGGTTAAAGCACCAAAAGAAAAACTTTCAGCTTGATTTTAGAGTGATCGGTAAAAGTGGCATCATCCGCCTGATTAGCTGGAGCATGGTGATCAAGAATGAACGTTGGTATACTTATGGCCGCGATATTACAGAAAGTAAAAGAGTTGAAACCGAACTCCTGAAACTTTCTTTTGTGGCCAGTAAGGTGAACAATGCCATCGTGATCAATGATGCCAATAACCATGTGACATGGGTGAATGCTGCTTTTGAAAAAATTACTGGATTTACGCTGGAGGATTTGAAAGGCAGACGATTGGGTGACCTGATCTCGGGTCCGAAAACAGATGTTTCTTTAATTGAACATGCCCGTGAACTGAACAGACAAAACCAGAGTTTTACGCTGGATATTTTGGCTTATAGAAAAGATAAAAAACCAATTTGGGTGTCTGTTTACAACACCATTGTTTTTGATGAAGCAGGGAAAGTGAGTGCCGAGGTTGAAATTATTATCGATATTACCGATAAGAAATTAGCCGAACAGGAGATGCTGGAAGCGAAAGAACAGGCTTTACAATTGAGTGAGGCTAAGGAAATGTTTCTCTCGGTGATGAGCCATGAAATAAGGACGCCGCTGAATGCTATTTTGGGGATGACCCACCTCTTGCTGGAGAATGATCCGAAGCCTTCGCAAATGGATGACCTCCATATTTTAAAATTCTCTGGGGATAACCTGTTGAATATTGTGAATGATATTCTGGATTTTACTAAAATGGAAACGGGTAACCTGCAGCTGGAAGCTATTCCTTTTAGCCTGCGCATGCTGGTGAACGACATTTTGAACTCCCTGCAGGTGAATGTGTCCAAAAAACAAAATACTTTGAAACTGAGCTTTGGTGAGGGGATTCCGGAACGACTGCTCGGCGACAAAACGCGCTTGTACCAAATCTTAATGAATTTATTGGGCAATGCGATTAAATTTACCCAAAATGGGCTTATTGAGCTTTTTGTGACCCTCGATGTGGAAAGGGAACAAAACGTGGTGCTGTTTTTTGAAATAAAAGATAGTGGCATCGGGATTCCTGCTGATAAGCAACAATATATTTTTGAATCCTTTACGCAGGCCAAGTCTGATATCTCCAGAAAATATGGCGGTACTGGATTGGGACTGGCCATTACCAAAAAACTGCTGCAATTATACGGTTCGGAAATTGTAGTGGAAAGTAGCGAAGGGAAAGGTTCAGCTTTTTCCTTCCATATTGCTTTTGATAAAATTCCTGTCAGTATCGATGCTAATGCTGCTGCTGAAGAGATTCCGGAGGTCTTCCATCATAAAAGGATCCTTGTGGTTGACGATAACGAGATCAATGTTTTGATTGCGAAACGCATATTGAACAAATGGGGCTTGTTGACTGAAGTGGCCTACTCCGGTACGGAGGCTATAGCGAAAGTGAAAAATGGTTTATTCGACCTCGTTTTTATGGATGTGAAAATGCCTGACATGGATGGCTTTGAAGCAACCAGCATTATCCGTAAACTGGAAGGTGACTATTTTAAAACCTTACCTATTATTGCTTTAACGGCTTCTTCCCTGGATGATGAAGCGGTCAAATTTAAGGAAAGTGGCATGAATGGCCACTTACTGAAGCCCCTGAATCCTCCTGATTTTAAACGTTTAATACTAGAGTTCCTAACGGTGTAAGCGAGCGCCTATCTTCCATTAAAACGTTGAATTTGGGAGCGGAAATAGAATAGCAAAACTTCCTGAAAAGAAGAAAGGGCCAACATATCCTAAAATATGTCGACCCTTAAATTAACGCTCTCACCACAAAGAAACGCAAATTATTTGAAACCACAACTATTATTTAACATTATTTTAACAATAAATAATTTGTTTGTATTATAGTATTGAATATGAGGTGGTTATTGAATGTTATAATGACGATATCAATTTTGTATCCTAGTCAGGATTATCAGAATTAGTATTTTCAGGATTAGCTTTTGATGGAACGATACTTGCGAAAAACAGCGCAAGCACTACAGCAGAGATTGCAATCCATAAATTGACAATAGCCATAAAGTATAAAATCCATATAATAGAAGTTAATACAGAGGCTATTATAAACGTTAAACTAAGAAAAAAAATAATATTGAGTACAGGTACTAAAACATTTTGTAAATACCTCTTTTTGTCATCTTGATACACGTATACAAGATTCATATTTGCAACCATTTTATAGGGAATACAGAAAGCTGCACCTGGTATTTCCTTCATGGTTACTTTAATTGTTTTACCATTCTCGTCTTTTTCTTGCTTCAGTGTTCGAGCATCGGTCAAAAAAATATTTTCTAAGTTATTATCATCTTTGTTTATGGTGTATTGGGAAATGATCCCTTTATATAGTTTAGTTTCGCCAGCTATTTCACAGAGTATGTCAGCGACTGTGAATGCAGGTGTTTTATTGGTAGAGTTGCTATAAAGGATTTTTCCACCATGAATATAATAATGCCAGTAATTCTTAAATCTTAAAAGAGGGGAATAAACATCTAATTTGAGAGACCTAACCAACCAATGCAGTATTAGGCCAAAAAAACATGAGAAAGAATAAATCAAAGCAATTATAATCAGTAAATCCTTATAAGTTTTGTAGATCAAATCCTTTTCTGGAACTTCGTTTTTTGAAATAGGAGTTGCAATTTCTTGAATTGTATCATAGCTCAACGAATTCAAGAGCTCAAATTTAGAGACACTTTTGAAAAAATAAATGGATAAGAAGGTGATTCCTATGGATAATCCACTGAAAAACACGTTCCATAGCAGTTTATCTAATTCGTTTGATTGATGAAATTGTTTCGTGAATTCACCGCGGTAGTAGCATTTTCTAAAAAGGAATAGGGTTGCTAATGATTTTTTTATAAAGTTCCTTTCGGCCTTCCGTGGTTTTCAAAATCACCTTTGTTTTCTCACTAATCAGTGGTTCCTCAGTGTTGAATTGAGTAAACATGTTAGAGGCAACTCTAAATAAATTATTTATAATGCTGTCTTTACTCATTTTATCCCTTTTTTAAGGGAGCGCAAAATTAGAGATTTTTATTTACCTTTTTATGGGTTATAAAAAAATATGTTATTTGACATATTGACTCTTTGCTCCTGATAGTATTGTATAATTACAACAGCTAATATACATTTTAGTTTGATAAATAAAACATGAATTATCAAAAATCGATTACTCGTAACGTTGTCTCCAGGATGCGCGTTATTTTGTGAATGCTGCAGCAGCGAGGCTTATCTTTGCGGGTTTGTGCTGATTAAGGGTAGTGGCGCAGGCTTCTAGCGTTGCACCGGTAGTGATGATGTCATCGACCAGCAAAATATGTTTAGCTGTAATTAAAGTGGGTTGTAAAACCTTAAATACTTGCTCCAGGTTTTCAAACCGCTTAAATCTTTCATTTTTAGTCTGACTTTTTGTTTCCTTGTGTTTGATCAGCACTTTTGTTAATACGGGTGCTTTCAGAACGGCTCCAATGCCGTTGGCAATGTATTCGCTTTGGTTATAACCCCTTGCCCTTTGCCGCTTTTGATGGAGGGGTACAGGAATGATGTAGTCGATGGTTAATGGGGTATGGCCCGTTAATAAGCGTTCTCCAATCATTTGGCCTAGGTAGAAGCCTATTTCAGGTTGATTCTTATATTTTAACTGATGCATCAGGTTTTGTGTTCTGCTTTCTTTTGTGAAATAAAGCAATGCCATGGCCGAATGTAAGGGTACCCTGCCCCAGAATTGTTTAGCTAAGGGATTGTCTTTATAGCGGTGGAAATCAGTATAGGGCAATTGAAATTCGCATTGCAGACAGATTTCTTTTTCAGTTTTTTTTAACGACGTTCCGCAAGCAGGGCAGAGCTGCGGGTAAAGCAGCGATGTGAAGTCTTGGAGGAGGCTTTGAAAGTTGAGGAGCATAGCTCCAATATAACGATAATCTTTTAGGCGGTGGTTTCTTTTACAGCCAGTTGACCACAAGCGGCATCGATGTCTTTTCCTCTGCTTCTTCTGATATTGGTATTGATGCCCTGGCTTTTCAGGTAATTGGAAAAGGCATCTATTTTATCGCCTGCTGCATTGATGAAGTCTGCAAACTGAATTGGATTGTATTCGATCAGGTTAACTTTACATGGGACATGCTTGCAGAACTTAGCGAGGTCTTTGGCGTCTTCAATTTCATCATTGAAATTGTTGAACACGATGTATTCATAAGTTACCGGATTTTTTGTTTTGGAGTAGTAATATTTTAAGGCCTCTGCTAATGCTTTTAAGGTGTTGTGTTCCGTAATGGGCATAATTTCATTACGCTTGGTATCGTCTGCTGCATGAAGTGACAAAGCGAGGTTGAACTTAACGCCGTCATCGCCCAATTTCTTGATCATTTTAGCTATTCCCGCCGTTGATACGGTAATGCGCTTCGAGGCCATATTTAACCCATCAGGGGCAGTAATGCGCTCAATGGATTTCATTACATTGGCATAGTTGAGCAAAGGCTCGCCCATGCCCATATAGACGATATTAGTTAAGGGTACATTGTAATTTTTCTTAGCCTGCTGGTCAATTAAAACAACCTGGTCGTAGATTTCATCCGCATTCAGGTTCCGCTTGCGGTCCATGTAGCCCGTTGCGCAAAACTTACAGGTTAAACTGCAGCCAACCTGTGAACTGACACAGGCTGTCATCCGCTCTTCCATTGGAATTAATACGCCCTCCACGATATTACCATCATATAACCTGAAGGTGTTTTTGATGGTGTGGTCGTTACTGAATTGGGAATTGTTTACTTCAACCACATTGATGGCAAAATGCTCATCAAGCTTATTTCTAAGGTCTTTACTGAGGTTACTCATCTCGGCAAAAGTACGGGCAGATTTTTCCCAAAGCCATTGATAAACCTGCTTAGCCCGGTAAGTAGGTTCATTAATGGAATTGAAGTGTTGCTGTAATTGTGCTAAATCCAGCGCACGGATGTCTGTTTTTTTAATAGTAGCCATTTGGCTGCAAAGCTACCTAATATTAATGAAGTATTGCGATTAACCTTTACTTGCTTTTACCGGGGGCCCCTGGTTTTCCTCTGGATGGTCTGACTGGTCTTTTAGCCGGTCCATTGGTTTTGTGCCAATCATTGGTTGTGGCACTGGAGCTCCTGCCGCCTGCACCGGGTCTTTCGCCGCCTGCTGGTTTTGCAGATCTGCCTTTTCCTGCGGCTGCGCCTCTGGTTTTTGCTCCTGCACCTTTAGCGCCTAATTTGCCTGGTTTAGAGAATGCCCTTCTGTCTCTCCCTTCTTTAGTGATGAGTGCTTCGGGCTCTTCTTTAACAAACTTCGCTTTCTTTACGACTCTGCGGGGTTCAACACTTTTTTCTGAACTGGATTTAGCAACAAGCTTGTTGATGCCATCCATTTCTTCGGGTGTTAATGCTCTCCATTCGCCCAGTGGCAAGCCTTTTAAGTTGATGTTCATGATTCTGGTACGTTCCAGCTTCGTGATTTCATAACCGAAATACTCGCACATCCGCCTGATTTGTCTGTTCAACCCTTGAATCAAGGTGATCTTAAAGATCAAAGGGGTTTCTTTAACAACTTTGCATTTCTTGGTCATCACACCCAAAACGGGTACGCCCTTTGCCATGCCTTCAATAAAGCCTTCAGTGATTGGCTTATTTACGGTTACAATGTATTCTTTTTCGTGGCTATTCCCTGCTCTTAAGATTTTATTTACAAGGTCTCCGTTATTGGTCAGGAAGATTAATCCCTGAGAATCTTTATCTAAACGGCCAATGGGGAAAACACGCTCACTATAGTTTACATAGTCAACGATATTGCTTTTTACATCGGCTTCTGTGGTGCTGGTGATTCCTGTAGGCTTATTGAAAGCCAATAGGATGGAGTTTTCTGCTTCTTTTGGTTCAATGGTTTGGCCATTTACGACAACAACATCTCCAAAAATAATTTTATCGCCAACCTTGGCCTTTCTACCATTAATGAATACATTGCCCTGCTCGATATATCTGTCTGCCGCTCTTCTGGAGCACAAACCGCTTTCGCTAATATATTTGTTTAATCTTGTATTGGTATCAGACATGGGAAAAGTTTAAATTGTATTTCTTTTTGCAAAGAAAAGCAATTTAAACCCTAAACTGTCAAAATATTTATTAAGGAATTTTCCGGAAGCCAGTATAGGCCGCAACTTGTCCATAAAAAAGGTACTTTTGCCCCTATGCTTCAATACCTTTCTGCATCAATTGTATACCCTGTTTCTACTGCTCCATTAAAAAAGGGCGTGCTTGTACTGGAAGCGGATGGTACGGTTATTTCTGTATTGTCGGCCGAGGAAGCAAAAGTGCAGGGGATTATACCCATCTTTTTTGAGGATGGTGTGCTGATACCTGGCTTGATCAATACGCATTGTCACCTGGAACTTTCTCACCTTTTTGAGAAAATACCGGAACATACGGGGCTGCAGGATTTTGTTAGGCAAGTGATCAAGCATCGGGGCACCGAAGAAAACAGGGTGCTAGAGGCAATGTATGCTGCAGATGTAGAAATGTACAAAAATGGAATAGTGGCGGTTGGTGATATTTCTAACTTATTGATCTCTAGAGGGGTGAAGCTGTCTAGTGAGCTTTATTACCACACTTTTGTAGAAACCCTTGGCTTCGATCCGCAAAAGGCTGTAGCCATCATGGAAAAATCAAAAAGCTTGAGGGCAGCTTTTTCGCCATTAACAGCTACGGTTAATCCACATGCCCCTTATTCGGTGTCGAAGGAATTATTTGCAGAAATCCGCCGTTATAGTGCTACAACGGAAAACCTGATCAGCATGCATAACCAGGAAACTGTGGATGAAAATCTCCTTTTTGAAGAAAAGAAGGGAGCTTTTGTCAAGTTATATGAGTTTTTAGGTTTAGATATCAGTTTCTTTGACGCATCGGGGAAAAGTTCCCTTCAAAGTGTATTGCCGGAATTGCCTGCAGGGAAAACTTTATTGGTGCACAATACCTATACCAACGAAGCGGATGTTACATTTGCACAATCGCTTCATGAAAATTTATTCTGGTGTCTATGCCCCAATGCAAACTTGTATATTGAGAACCGGCTGCCGCAAGTGAAAATGTTGCAGCAGGCAGGATTGAAAATTACTTTAGGTACAGATAGTCTGGCAAGCAATAAACAGCTGAATATTTTAGCGGAAATGAAAACCCTACAGGAGTGGGCAGCGGAAAAATCTACGGTCCTTGAATTTGAGGATTTGTTGCGTTGGGGGACATTAAATGGTGCTGAATTTTTAGGAATTGACGCTCAATTTGGTAGTTTTGAGGTGGGAAAAAAACCTGGAATTAATTTAATTACTGGAATGGTTGGCGGCCAGATTTCAGCATTGACAACGATAAAAAGAATACGCTAGCAACAAAATAGGATAACGTATTATGGCAAACAGCATCACCGATTTATTTCACATCAAATACCCTATTATTCAGGCAGGTATGGTTTGGTGCAGTGGATGGAGATTAGCATCGGCAGTATCCAATGCCGGTGGACTAGGGATTATTGGTGCGGGTTCTATGTATCCGGAGGTTCTTAGGGAGCATATCCGGAAATGTAAGGCGGCTACAAGCTGTTCTTTTGCAGTAAATGTGCCATTGTTATACCCCAATGTGGCCGAGATAATGGATGTTATTATTGCTGAAGGAGTAAGCATTGTTTTTACTTCGGCAGGAAACCCAGCCACCTGGACCAGCTTTTTGAAACAACAGGGCGTCACTGTTGTCCATGTTGTGGCTAATACGAAATTTGCCCTAAAAGCGGAGGCTTGTGGTGTTGATGCCATTGTGGCGGAAGGTTTCGAAGCTGGCGGACATAACGGTAGGGAGGAAACGACTACGCTGTGCCTGATTCCTTTAGTTAAAAAGGCAGTGAATATACCGGTAATTGCTGCTGGTGGTATTAGTAGTGGTGCTGCAATGCTGGCCGCTTTTGCTTTAGGGGTTTCAGGGGTGCAAATAGGTTCTGCTTTTGCTGTAGCCCTAGAGTCATCGGCGCACCCTGATTTTAAAGCTAAAATTCTGCAAGCCCAGGAGGGTGATACGCAGTTAAGACTAAAGAAATTGGTTCCAGTGCGGCTTTTGAAGAATGCTTTTGCTGAAGAAGTAGCAATAGCCGAGGCTGCAGGTGCGGATGCAGCACAATTGAGTGTTTTGCTTGGCAGGGCCAGGGCTAAAGCCGGTATGTTTGAAGGGGATATGGAAGAGGGGGAGTTGGAAATAGGTCAGGTTTCGGCAGGCTTAACTAAAGTTGCCCCTGCTGCAGTAATTCTTCAGGAAATTTGGCAGGAATTTTTAACAGAAAAAGAACGATTAAAGCAATTGAAATTTTAATTGACCCCTATTGGTTTGGAATCTTTTCCCTTCTTTGATGCTAATGAAAATGATTCTGAATTGTTTCATTTGCTTTAAACGCTGGAAAAGAGAGGAAACCTAAAGGTAGGATGATAGCATGATCAAAAAATAAATATGAAACATATAGTTATTAAAGTTACCGGAAAAGTTCAGGGCGTTTCCTTTCGGGCAGTCACCAAAATGGTTGCCGATCAAATGGGTGTCCGCGGGATGATACGCAATGAAAGTGATGGAAGCCTGTATATTGAAGCCGAAGGTGATGAGGTGTTGCTGGAAGTGTTTCTGGAATGGTGCCATGATGGACCCGACCGTGCCATAGTTGAAAATGTTGTGGTGAGCCCTGCTCCAATTAAAAACTATCAGAATTTTGAAGTTATAAAAAAATAAAGAGGAGGAGTTCTAGTGTCGGCAATTAAAAAATTTCTAGGTCAAACCGCAATTTATGGGGTCAGTACGGTCTTATCCAGGTTGTTTAACTTTATCCTTACGCCAATTTATACCAGTGTTTATGCGCCGGGTACTTACGGTATATTCACCACGCTTTATAGTTATGCTTCTTTAATTAATGCCGTTCTGGCTTTTGGGATGGAAAGTACTTATTTCCGTTACCTGACCAAATACGAGGATAAAAAACAGGAGGTCTACAATAATTCCTTCCTCTGTATCGCTTTTATTGCCACTTTGTTTTTGGTGACAGGCTTTGTTTTTGCAGATTACATTGCCATTTGGACTAATAGTAGCTCGGATAATAATATAAGTGATTACCAGGATTATATCAGGTTTTTTGTTGGGATTTTATTTGTAGATGCGATTTGTGTGATCCCTTTTGCTAAGTTGAGGGCAGATGAAAAACCATTAAAGTACAGCTTTATTAAGTTTATGAATATCGGGACTTTTGTGGGCTTGAACTTGTTCTTTCTATTGCTGATCCCTTTTATTATTAAACACGATTGGCCTTTGTCGCAATGGTTTGCTTCCTGGTATCGGTTTCAGTGGATAGGCTACGTGTTTTTGTCGAATTTGATTGCTAGTGTGGTCACGCTGATCTTATTGGTGCCGGAGTTTTTGAAGTTGCAGCTCAAGTTTGAAAAGGTGCTTTTCATGAAAATGTTTTCTTATAGCTGGCCGATTTTGGTGGCTAATCTTTCCTTTATCGTGAATGAAAACCTGGATAAATTGGTGTTGAGCAAACTCCTTCCTGAAAGTGTGGCAGATATTAACGTGGGTATTTATGGTGCCGTATGTAAAATAGCGATGTTTATGAGCATCTTTATTACCGCATTTCGTTTGGGTGCTGAGCCTTTCTTTTTTAGTTTTTCTAAAAATGTGAATGCCCGGAAAACTTACGCCGTCATCCTGCATTATTTTGTAATTGCTTTAGCGCTGTTGTTTGTTGCCCTTGTGGCGAATATTGAGGTCTTAAAATATTTTATCAGGAGGGAAGAATATTGGGTAGGACTGCCTGCTGTACCTTTTTTATTGTTTGGGTACTTGTGTTTAGGGATCTATATGAATTTATCCATTTGGTACCGGCTTTCTGATCAAACTCGCTTTGGTTTATACATTTCCCTTGTTGGGGCATTTATTACTGTGGTATTAAACTTTGTGCTGATTCCTAAATACAGTTATATGGGTTCGGCCTGGGTATCTATGTTTGCCTATTTTGTGATGATGGTTATCTCTTATGTTTTAGGGCAGAAGTTTTACCCGATCCCTTATAATTTGAAAAGGATCATGCTGTACCTCTGTCTTTCGATGGTAATGGTTGTACTCTCCTTTTGGGTCTTTGACAGAAATATTTATATTGGAAATGTGCTGCTGCTGGCTTTTTTAGGACTGATCGTTTACCTGGAGAAGGAGGAGGTAAAAGCGATGATCAAATCAAAGCCTTAAAAATAAATAACAATGATTAAGCTTTTTAGAGCAATATAACCGTTAGATAATTTAAATACATAGATACAATGAACATTAACATTATTAATAAGTCTGGTTTTCCTTTACCGCAGTATGAAACGGCTCATGCAGCAGGTATGGATTTGCGTGCTTTTGTAGAAAATGAAATAGTGATTAAACCTTTGCACCGTATTTTGATTCCAACAGGCTTATATATAGCCTTGCCAATTGGCTTTGAGGCACAGATTCGCCCTCGCAGTGGTTTGGCTTATAAACATGGTATCAGTATCGTTAATGCACCAGGAACTATTGACGCGGATTACCGTGGTGAAATAAAAGTGCTGCTGGTGAATCTTTCTGATACAGATTTTGTGGTTAACAATGGTGATCGAATCGCTCAAATGGTGATTTCAAAGCATGAGACGGTTACCTGGGAGTGTGTAGAGGAATTGAATGATACGGCTCGTGGCGAAGGTGGCTACGGGCATACAGGGAAATAATAAAAGCTTATGATAGCTTCACTACCGTTAAATAATATACCAATGAAACCATATCACTTCAAGTTTTTTTTACTCCTTGGTGTTATCGTGCTGCTATTTTCGGCCTGCAAAACCAGGAAATTGGTTCTGGCACCGCCGGTTGTAAAAACAGATACGGTAAACAACATTAAGGCGGAGAATTTGATGTCATTGAAAAACAAAAATATCAGTTTTACAACACTTTCTATGAAAGGTAAAGCACAGCTGAATATGAATGGTAACGAAAATAATGTGACAGTCAACATCAGGATGTTGAAGGATAAAAAGATTTGGATGAGCATTACAGCTTTAGCCGGTATTGAAGTGGCAAGGGTATTGGTGACACCCGATAGCTTGCTGGTGCTGAACAGGCTGCACGGTATTTCCCTTCAGAAACCTTTTAATTATATCCATACTTTTGCCAACAAGGAAGTCAATTTTAAGTTGTTACAAGAGTTGCTTGCGGGGAATGCTCCTCAGGAATTTCTGCTGGAAAAGGTCGACCTAGAGTTGCAAAATGGGGTTTGGCTATTAAAAGGATCAAGAAATAACCTGGGTTACCAGATCTTATTCAATACCTTATTGAAAGCCGAGGAAACTAATTTAAACTATATCCTTGCTGCACAAACCCTGAAGGTGGTTTACGGGAATTATCAAAAAGTGAACGCCGATTTGTTTCCTTCCAGTATGCAGTTAAATTCTTTGTCGGGGAAAAATAAGGTTGCTATCACTTTTGATTTTTCTAAAATAGAAAGTAATATAGCAATGGATTTTCCTTTTACAGTTCCTAAAAGGTTTGAAGTAATAAACTAAATTTTTTATACTTTTGAATTAATGAAGTTATCAAAATTAATTTTCTTTCTGTTATTTATGGTATGTGCAGCCCAGGCGGTTGCACAAAGCAGTGCGCAGTTAAAAAGAAAAAAAGAAGCCATACAGCGAGAAATTGAGTTGTTACAGCGGAACCTGAATAAGGCTGCAAGTGGTAAGAAGTTAACCCTTGGGGAAATCAGGGCCCTGAATGCTCAAATTAATTTGATGCAAAGTAAGATAACTGTAATTAACTCGGAAATCAAAAACATTGATAACCAGATACACGAAAACAGTAATACGGTGCGCTCCCTCAGGGGCCAGCTGTCGCAACTGAAAAAAGAATATGCCGGAATGATCCGCTTTGCACAGCGCAATAAGAATTCTTATGATAAAATGATGTTTGTTTTTGCCGCAAAGGATTTTAATCAGGCTTATAAGCGCATCAAATACCTGCAGCAGTTTGGACAGTACCGCAAGAAACAAGCCGGTTATATTCAGGGTACGGAAAAGAACCTGAATTATAAAATAGTTATCCTTGACAAAAGCTTAAAAGAGAAAAGTAACCTCTTGAAGGAGCAAGAGCAGGAACGGGAGAAATTAGGTAAGAATAAATCACAACGTTCTGTTGTTTTAAATAAATTTAGCAAGCAGGAAAAACAATATAGCCGCGATATTTCCAAGCGGAAAAAACAACTGCAGGCATTAGAGCGTCAGATTCGTTCTGAAATACTGCGAGAGATTGCCAAAGCGAAAAAAATAGAGGAGGATGCAGCCAGAGCTGCTGCGGCTAAGGCCAAGGCAGAAAATAAAGTTGCCCCAGAAGCACCTAAAGCCAAAACAACTGCTGGTTATTTGACGGCTACACCGGAAGCTGCCAAGCTTTCTGCCGCTTTTGTGGGTAACCGCGGGTTATTGCCATGGCCGGTAGCTCAGGGCTCTATCACAGAGGGTTTTGGCAGGCATAAAGAAGGTCAGGCGAGTTATGACAATACTGGGGTGACCATACAAACTGCTGCGGGTGCAACAGTAAGGGCTGTATTTAGTGGGAAGGTTTCTAGGGTTATGCCTAGCTTAGGTACCTATTTAGTGCTGATTAAGCATGGTGAATATTTTACCGTATATCAAAACCTCAGTTCGGTAAGTGTTTCAGCAGGTGATGATGTGTCTACTAAGCAAGCAATAGGGGTAGTGGCAAATACCGGTGAAATACCAGAATTGCAATTCCAGATTTGGCGGGGTACCACAGCGCAAAATCCCGTGGCCTGGATTGCGAAGTAATAATTTAAAAGATTATTGCTTATATTTGTTTACAAATTAATACGTTAAAAAATGTATATAGGAACAGTATTAGAATTCTTGAATATGGGTGGAGGTGAGATAATGCTAATTTTAGCAGTAGTGCTTCTATTATTTGGGGGTAAAAAACTACCCGAACTGGCACGTGGCCTAGGGAAAGGTATCAGGGATTTTAAAGACGCTTCGGAAGGAGTGAAGAGAGAAATCCATAGAAACATTAATTCCATGGATGTAGACAATGAGCCTAAAACAGAACCTGCTGTGGAATCAACAGTGGATACCAATGGTTCCGCTGATCAAAAAGAAGAAACAAAACAAAATAAAAATATTTAATATAAAAAATTATGTTAAACTCAACCTTATTAATGGCACTTGGTGCTCCGGAAATTGCAATTATCCTTGTCATCGTTTTACTGCTTTTTGGTGGTAAAAAAATCCCCGAATTAATGCGTGGCCTTGGTAAAGGTGTTAGAGAATTTAAAGATGGTAAAGATGGTGCAAGTGCTGATGCTGATGTATATGATCGTGATGGTAACAAAGTTAACAAACCACTTTAATTTAACTTTTACTTACGCGTAACTTCCTGTAGTTTTGAAGAAATTTAACTCTTTAAAAGAGATAAGAACACTTATTGATCAAAAAAAAACCAGTTTACCTGATTTACTTGAATATTATTTTAATCAGATTTCTGCGAAACAACAGCTGAATGCCTTTAACGAGGTGTTTTTTGCCTCCGCTCGTGCACAAGCTGTGGAAGTTCAAAAAAAGCTGGATCTGGGCACGGCAGGGAAACTTGCGGGAATGGTTATTGGCATAAAAGATAATATTTGTTATACAAACCATCGGGTCAGCGCTTCCTCAAAAATGCTGGATGGTTTTGTGTCTCCTTATTCTGCTACGGTAGTGCAAAGGTTATTAAGTGAAGATGCCGTGATTATTGGCAGACTCAACTGCGATGAATTTGCTATGGGTGGATCTAATGAAACCTCTTATTTTGGTCCCGTAAAAAATGCACTGGATGAAGAACGTGTATCAGGGGGCTCCTCCGGGGGTTCTGCAGTTGCTGTGCAGGCTGATTTTTGTCTTGCCGCATTAGGAACTGACACTGGTGGTTCTGTGCGTCAACCTGCAGCCTTCTGTGGTTGTATAGGTATGAAGCCAACTTATGGCAGGATCTCCCGCTATGGGGTAATTGCCTATGCTTCTTCTTTTGACCAGGTAGGAACAATCACTTCTTCTATTAGTGATGCCGCTTTACTTTTGGAAGTTTTAGCGGGTGCAGATGAACATGACAGTACGGTTTCTAAAGAAGTTGTGCCTGTTTACAGTGCGCTTGCGGATAGTGGTAAAAAGTATAAAATCGCTGTTTTAAAGGAAACACTAGAAAGTGAAGTCCTGGATCCTGAAATTAAAATAGCGATACTCGCTGCTATTGAAAAACTGAAAGTACAAGGGCATACTGTCGATTATGTTTCTTTTGATTTACTGGCTTACCTGGTGCCCACTTATTATGTTTTAACTACTGCCGAAGCTTCGTCTAACCTTTCCAGGTATGATGGGGTTCATTTTGGATACCGCAACACAGAAGCCACCAACCTCAATTCTTTATATAAATTATCAAGGTCTGAAGGTTTTGGTGAGGAAGTAAAACGCAGGATCCTGCTTGGAACTTTTGTGCTAAGTGCAGGTTATTATGATGCTTACTACCAGAAAGCCCAAAAGGTAAGGCGTCTCATCAGTGAAAAAACTACAGCACTTTTACAGGAGTACGATATTTTGCTCTCTCCAGTGGCGCCAACTCCTCCTTTTAAAATTGGGGAAAACACGGCGGATCCATTGGTGATGTACATGGCCGATATTTATACTGTTTTAGCCTCTCTCTCGGGGATTCCTGCCATTGCTATTCCATTAGGCAATAATACGGAAGGATTGCCGTTAAGTTTACAAATGATGACTGGAAGTTTCAAAGAAGAGGTTTTATTCTCTCTTTCAGATACTTTTTTAAATTAATTAGAATAATTTATATAAAAATGTAAATTCACCTTACGAGCGTTAGCTTAAAAAAGCCTATGAAAACAAGCGTATGTCTACTCACCTGTTGTATTATAGCTTTCTTGAGCTTTAAGGTTAAGGCCCAGCAATTAGATCCCCTCCTAATTAACGATACCACTATAGTACCCATTCTGGAAGAAACACCTTCTTTTGCCAATTATAATTTCTTATACAAGGAAAGGCTTGACTCCCTGCAACAGCGTGTGCCCTTAACCTATAATGAATCTGTACAAAAATATATAGCTATTTACAGCAGTCGTAAAGACCAGATGGGTAAAATGCTCGGGCTCTCAGACTATTATTTCCCAATCTTTGAACAAGCATTGAGGTCTCTAAATATTCCAGAAGAAATTAAATACCTGCCGATAATTGAATCTTCGATGAACCCGCACGCCGTTTCCAGGGTAGGAGCTACAGGTATGTGGCAATTCATGTTTAGCACTGCCAAAGGTTATGGCTTAAATATGGACAAATATGTCGATGAACGTAAAGACCCAATTGAAGCGAGTTATGCGGCAGCTGCTTATTTCAGGGATGCTTATGCGGAATTAGGTGATTGGCTCCTTGCTATTGCGGCTTATAATTGTGGCCGTGGTAATGTAGATCGTGCAATTAAAAAAGCCGGATCCAGGGATTTCTGGGAAATCAGACCCTTCCTTCCATTAGAGACCAGAAACTACGTGCCTGCCTTTATTGCGGCAATATATGTCATGAATTTTTCTAAAGCTCATCAGATTAACCGCCAGCCATCTGTTTTAAGTAGGACTACAGATACCATTCAAGTTGGTCGATTTGTGTCTCTTCCTTTGTTGGCAGAAGCACTTGGCATGGAGGAGGCTTTACTCTGTGGATTAAATCCTTCCTATAAAAAGAAGCTTGTCAATGGCTCTGCAGCATCACCTAAGCGCATCATTATGCCTCGGGTAAGCGTTGGTAATTATGCTATGGTATACGACGTGCTGAATAATATTGATCATGACAGTCCTGCGAAAGTGGTGCTGGCTTCCAATGACGATAGTCGACTGAAGTCTAAACGTTTGACCCAGGCCAAAATGCCTGTTAAATACCACAGGGTGAGTCAGGGACAAAATCTTTCTGTTATTGCCGAAAAATATAATGTAGAAGTGCAGGATCTAAAAGTATGGAATAAGTTGAAAGACTCGAATTTGATACCCGGACAACGCCTCATCGTTTCTAAAACTGGCTTTGCGGCAACAACTGTGGGCACTAAACCAGCTAAAGAATATATTTCTTATAAAGCTGAAGCTGGGTCCAATTCTGCTTCTGGTAAAATCTAGCATCGTTTTATGAGCAGGCTCAATTAAGAATCGTAACTTTACATTTTACGATGTAAACTTAATATGATTAAGACGAACAAAAAACAAGACGCATTAGACTATCACTCACATGGTAGACCCGGAAAAATTGAGGTTGTACCAACGAAACCAACGAACTCTCAAAGAGATCTAACTTTGGCCTACTCTCCGGGGGTTGCTGAACCTTGTTTAAAGATCGCTGAGAATATAGAAGATGTTTATAAATATACCGCTAAAGGGAACTTGGTGGCTGTAATCAGTAATGGAACAGCTGTGCTGGGATTAGGAAATATTGGTCCGGAAGCAGGTAAGCCTGTGATGGAAGGTAAGGGTCTTTTATTTAAGATATTTGCTGATATTGATGTTTTTGACCTTGAACTGGACACCACCAATGTAGATGATTTCGTTAAAATTGTTAAAGCTTTAGAGCCCACTTTCGGTGGCATCAATCTGGAAGATATTAAAGCACCGGAATGCTTTGAAATTGAACGCCGTTTAAAGGAAGAAATGAAAATCCCAGTGATGCATGATGATCAGCATGGTACCGCAATTATCTCTGCAGCAGCTTTGTTAAATGCCTGCGAATTACAAAAGAAAAAACTTGAAAAGGTTAAAATTGTGGTCAATGGCGCAGGTGCAGCTGCTATTTCCTGCTCCAGGTTATATGTTATTTTAGGGGCTAAAATTGAAAATATTGTGATGTGTGATAGAACCGGGGTCATTAGAAAAGATCGTCCGGATCTGGGTGCTCTCAAAGCAGAGTTTGCTACCACCAGAGATATCACTACTTTGTCGGATGCCATTAAGGATAGTGATGTCTTCGTTGGCTTGTCATCAGCAGATTGTGTTACCGTAGAAATGTTGAAATCTATGGCTAAAAACCCTATTGTTTTTGCCATGGCTAATCCAAATCCAGAAATAGCTTATGAACTCGCAATTAATTCCCGCAAGGATTTAATTATGGCTACTGGTCGTTCGGATTATCCAAACCAGGTGAACAACGTTTTAGGCTTCCCTTATATTTTTAGAGGTGCATTGGATGTTCGTTCTACGTCCATCAATGAGGAAATGAAAATGGCTGCGGTAAAGGCTATCGCTTCTTTAGCCAAAAAAACAGTTCCAGAAGCTGTAATCATGGCTTACGAAGAGAAAAACTTCAAATTTGGTAAAGATTACATCATTCCAAAACCGAATGATTTTAGGTTAATGACCGATGTTTCTATTGCTGTTGCCAAGGCAGCTATAGATTCTGGTGTTGCCCGAAAGTTAATTACCGATTGGGATGCTTATGCAGAGGAGTTAAAATTACGGTTAGGTAAGGATGATGCCATTATGCGGGCCATTGCCAATAAGGCGAAGTCTGATCCTAAAAGAGTTGTTTTTGCCGAGGCTGATAATTACAGGATTTTGAAAGCCGCACAAATTGTAAAGGAAGAAAATATTGCTATCCCGATTCTATTGGGTAACAAAAAAGTAATCGAGGAAATTATTAAGGAAAACGGTTTAGAATTGGATGGAGTTTTAATCATCGATTCTTTTGAGGAGCCGGAGCGAATGCTGAAATATGCCCAATCCTTGTTCGAAAAAAGACAAAGAAAAGGGGTTACGCTTTATGAAGCTACGAAACTGATGCGCGACAGGAATTACTTTGGTGCCTCTATGGTTGAGTTTGGTGAAGCTGATGCTATGATTTCTGGTCTGACTAAAAACTATGTTTCTACTATTAAGCCAGCATTACAGGTTATTGGTACAGAAGAAGGCGTTAACCGTGTTGCAGGAATGTACATGATGATGACCACTAAAGGACCGGTGTTTTTTGGAGATACAACGGTTAACGTTGATCCTACAGCCGAAGAACTGGTAGACTTAACTTTATTGCTGGAGCGTGCTGTAAGTAAGTTCAACATTAAGCCTAGAATTGCCTTGCTTTCTTACTCTAACTTTGGGTCTAATGAAGGTGTGGTTCCGGAGAAAGTTCGAAAAGCAGTGAAGATCCTGCATGAGAAATACCCTGAAATTATGGTCGATGGTGAGATGCAAGGAAACTTTGCTATTAATAACGCTTTATTAAAAGATAACTTTCCTTTTAGTAGATTAGCAGATGCTCCTGCAAATACCCTTGTCTTCCCGAATTTGGAGTCTGGAAACATTGCTTACAAACTTTTGCAGGAATTGGGCGATGCAGAGGCAGTAGGTCCGATTTTATTGGGCTTGAAAAAACCAGTACATATTGTACAACTTGGAAGTTCTGTACGCGAAATTGTGAATATGGTTACCATTGCTGTACTAGATGTACAGGTTAAAGAGAAAGAAGCTGCATCTAAAAAAGGTGGATTTTTAAAACGTAAGACTAAAGTATAAAAACATGTTTGAGTATATTGATGGTAAGTTAACTTTTAAATGCCCGACTTATATTGTTGTTGAAACTGGCGGGATTGGCTACCATATCAATATATCTCTGAATACCTACAGCAGCCTTGTAGATGCAGAGCGTTGCAAAGTATATACCTGGCTGCACATTAAGGAAGATGCGCATACCCTTTATGGCTTTGCCGAAGAAGGGGAGCGCAGGCTTTTCTTACACCTGATCTCCGTCTCCGGAATTGGTCCTAATACAGGAAGAATGATGCTTTCTTCTATCACCCCCACAGAAATTCAAACTGCAATTGTAAATGGGGATCTTCCGCTGATACAGCGCATTAAAGGCATTGGCGCTAAATCTGCTCAGCGTTTAGTGTTGGAATTGCAGGATAAATTAAAAAAAGAAGGTACTGGCTCGCTCATTGCTGCCCCTTTGAACAATACCGTAAGAGAAGAAGCTCTTTCTGCACTACTGATGCTCGGTTTTACCAGACAGCCCGCTGAAAAAGCTATTGACAATGCGGTTAAAAATGGTGGCATAGATTTAACTGTTGAAGGAATGATAAAAATTGCGCTAAAGAACTTATAATACCGCAGTTTTGAAAACGCGAATGCTCTGGATCTTCTTATTGGTCTTAATTTTATGTGGACAACAAGTTTTTTCGCAGCAAAAACTGCAAAATAAAGTTGATACCATTAAAAATTCTTACAGCTTAAAAGAAAAAAAATACCTGGGTTTGAGGCGCAGCAGCAATCCTTTTGATCCTTTGCCCACTAACTTTAACAGGGATGTAACGTATGATGCGGTAAATAAAATCTATATCATCCGCGAAAGAATTGGAAATCGGGTAATGCTGGCTCCGCAATACCTTACGCTGGAGGAATACCAGCGCTTGCTGAATTCGGAACTGAAAAGAGAGAACTGGCGTTTATTTTCTAATGCTGAAACTGCTGCATTCAGGCAAAATGGAATTATTCCGAGTCTTAAAGTTAACAGTCAATCTTTTGAACGTCTTTTTGGGGGAAATACCATTGACATTAACCCGCGTGGTGAAGCAGAACTGACCTTGCTGGGCAGGATCAATAGAAATGAAAATCCTCTGTTTAACGAAAGTCAAAAGATGCAAAGCAATTTTGATTTCAACCAGCGCATTCAAATGGACCTTATAGGGAATATAGGAACTAAGTTGAAGGTTAACATGAACTACAATACGGAGGCTCAGTTTGATTTTGAGAATCAAATAAAACTGGAGTATACGGGTGGGGAAGATGAAATTATTAAAAAGTTGGAAGCGGGCAATGTGAGTTTTCCCCTGAGCACTTCGCTGATTAATGGGACACAGTCTTTGTTTGGTGTTAAAACCCAGCTTCAATTGGGTAGGCTGAGCATGACCTCTGTTTTCTCACAGCAGAAATCACAAACACAGGAAATCAGGATCAATAATGGGGCGCAGCAAAATGAGTTTCGTTTGAGTGCTGATAACTATGAAGCCAACAAGCATTATTTTCTTGCTCAATATTTTAGGGAACACTATAGTAAGAATTTATCACATCCTCCCACCTTATCTACGGGGATCATCATTACCAAAGTAGAAGTATGGATAACCAATAAATCTGGTGCCACCCAGGATTCTAGGGATGTTTTGGCACTCCTAGATTTAGGAGAACATGAACCTTATAACACCACACAGGTACATACCGGTGCAGGTTTTTCAGCATTACCTTCGGGATTCAACAACCCCACTTTCTCGAAGATGTCTAATGATTTATTGTTAAATCTGCCGCAGAATGCCCGGCAAACGAATGCCAATGATATTATTTCTTATTTCCAGGGCAATGGTGGGGTTGCTAATTATGCCCGGCTTACCTATGCTCGGAAACTCTCTGAACGCGAATACAAGATTCATTCTCAGCTGGGTTACCTCTCCCTGAACAATGCACTTAACACAGATGAAGTATTGGCGGTCGCTTTTCGCTATACCTTTAACGGCGTGGAATACCAGGTGGGGGAGTTGTCGACAGACATTCCTTTTGACCCCTCCACACCTAAAGTGTTGTTTGCCAAGTTGCTGAAAAATGAAACCATCAGCACTAACTTGCCTACCTGGAAATTGATGATGAAAAATATCTATTCCATGGGTGGCTACCAGATCTCGCCACAAAACTTTAAACTTGACATCTTCAGGATAGAAGAAGAAACGGGGGTGGAGCAGCCCTTCATTACGGAAGGAGAAAAGGTTGACGCAGAAAGTAAGTCGGCCCTGAAAAATAAGTCATGGCTGCAGGTGATGCGTTTAGACCGTTTAAACCAGCAGCAGGAGGTTAAACCTGATGGGGTATTTGATTTTGAAACCGGTCAAAGTTCTGTTGGTTTTTCTGCTGCAAATCCTACAGGTAATACTTCAAATGCCAGCTTAGCGGCATTTTCTTCCGATGGAAATACAGGGTATATTACAATTGACCAGCTAAACGGCCGACTGATTTTTCCGGTTTTAGAGCCCTTTGGTGAAGATCTAGCTTTACAGTTCTATTCTTCTGAACAGAACTTAATTGATAAATATACTTTTAAAGCGCTTTATGATTCGACTAAGGTTGTGGCACAGCAACTTTTTATGCGCCAAAATAAGTACATCCTTAAAGGAAGCTACCAATCTGAAATCTCTTCAGAGTTTTCTTTAAATGCAATCAACGTGCCTGAGGGATCGGTGAAAGTTTTTTCAGGAACTATTCCACTACAAGAAGGTATCGATTTTACCGTAGATTACCTGGGCGGCAGGGTTAAAATTTTAAATAACGGTTTGCTCAGTTCCGCACAGCCGATCAGGATTGTGACTGAAAATACCGAGCTTTTTGGTTTGCAGCAAAGAACATTATTTGGTACGCGCATGGACTATAGGGTAAACAACAAATTTAACCTGGGTGGAACCATTATGAATTTAACGGAGAAACCTTTAACAGCAAAGGTGAATATTGGTGAAGAACCCATCTCCAACACCATGTGGGGACTGGACTTCAACTACAGTTCGCCTTCGCGCTTTTTAACAAAGTTGGTGGATAAGCTACCTTTTTTGTCAACAAAAGAACCTTCTAGTATCACTTTTTCCGGAGAATTTGCGCAACTCATTCCTGGCCACCCTAAAGCATTAAATGGGGCCGGCACCACTGGAGGTACAAGTTACCTTGATGACTTTGAAGCTTCGCGCTCGGTAATTGATTTGAAAAGTGCCATCTCCTGGCAATTGTCGGCAACCCCGCAGTTGTTTCCTGAATCCCAATTGGTGGATAACCTGGCCTATGGTTTTAACCGTGCAGGCCTTGCTTTTTATAATATAGACCCTAACTTTTATTTTGGTGCGTCTTCTACTTTGCCAGAATATTTGCGTAACAATCGGGTAGAACTGTCTAAACAGGAGGTTAGGCAAGTGCTGGAGCAGGAAGTCTTCCCTTTTAAGGAAATTGCATCAGGACAAGTGCTGAGCTTGCCAACCTTAGACCTTGCTTTTTTTCCTACCACAAGAGGGCCTTATAATTATGCTACAACAGGCTTTAATCTGGATGGGAGTTTAAAAAACCCCCGTTCCCGTTGGGGTGGTATTTTCCGGCGGATGGAGGCCAACGACTTCGAAGCACTTAATATTGAGTATATTGAACTTTGGGTGATGGATCCATTTCTTTCCAAACCCGGGAATACTGGGGGAGACCTTTATTTTAACATCGGTAATTTGTCTGAAGATATTTTAAAAGATGGCCGGAAGTCTCTTGAAAATGGGCTGCCGGCTGATGGAGATCCTACAAAATTCGATGAAACCAATTGGGGTAGGGTGCCGAAACTCCAGCCAGTGGTGCAGGCGTTTGACAATAATGCTGGTGCTAGAAAAGCACAGGATGTGGGTTTGGACGGCTTATTAAATGCAGCTGAAAAAACAAAGTTTGCGGCACAGCTGCAGCAAATTAAAGGACAGCTAAATGCTGAAGCGGCGGCGGTTATCGATAATGATCCTTCTTCAGATGATTATGCCTATTTCAGGGGCGCTGCTTTGGATCAGCAACGTGCAGGGATTTTAAAACGCTATGCACGTTATAATGGAACCGAAGGTAATTCTAAAACCGCCGAGCAGTCTATGCAAGATTTTGGTGTGGAGCAATCGGCCTCAACATCTTTGCCGGATGGGGAAGATGTGAACCGCGATAATAACATGACACAGTCTGACACGTATTTCCAGTATAAAATCTCCATGCGGCCAGCAGATTTGGTGGTGGGTAAAAAATATGTAACGGATAAAGTCACTTCGCAGGTGAAATTGCTCAACGGGCAAACCTCTTCAGTCAATTGGTACCAACTGCGCATTCCTTTGGCAGAATATGAACAGCGCCTTGGCAGTATACAGGATTTTAAATCTATCCGGTTTATCAGGTTATTTATGACAGATTTCGCAGATACTACGGTCTTGCGTTTCGCAAAAATACAATTGGTAAAAGGGGAGTGGCGCCAATACAATGCAGCAAATGAAGCGGATAAAATAATTGCAGATCCTGCGCTTGCTACCGTTAGTCCGGATAATTCAACCCTTGCTGTGGCCACAATCAATATTGAAGAAAATGGTAAACGGCTTCCTATTCCTTATGTAGTCCCTCCGGGCATAGAAAGAGAGCGGGATTACAACAATGTAAGGAGTGAAACGAAGCAAAATGAACAGTCATTGACCCTTACCGTGAAGAATTTGCGCGATGGTTATGGCCGTGCAGCATTTAAAACTGCCCTTAATGATTTTAGGTCTTATAAACGCCTGCAAATGTATGTCCATGTAGAAGCAGAAGGCAATACGTTGTTGAACGATGGAGACCTAGAGGCTTTTATAAGGATCGGTACTGATAACCAGGATAATTATTATGAATATGCACAACCACTGGTGGTTACTGTTACGGGTACAAATAACCCTTATGCGATTTGGCCTGTCCAGAATAAAATGGATATTGACCTGGAGTTGTTTCAGAAAGCAAAACTTGCACGTAACAGTGCTACAATGTCTAACGGACAACTGTGGCCTGCTAACATCCCCTATATTTACAGGGATGGCAATAACACGATTACGGTAAAAGGACAGCCAGATAAAAGTAAGGTTCGGGTGTATATGCTTGGCGTTAAAAACCGGATGCGCACGCTGGTAAATTCAGGAAATGATGACGGATTGGATAAACATGCACAGGTTTGGTTTAATGAATTGCGCTTAACAGAATTTGATGAACGCGGTGGTTGGGCCGCCACAGCCAGCATGAATGCCCGTCTGGCAGATTTTGCGGAGGTTAATATTTCTGGCACCAAATCTACTATTGGCTTTGGCTCTATGGAGAAAAGGGTAAGCGAGCGAAACCGAACAGACAATGCCTTCTTTGATGTTTCCTCCAGCATGGAGCTGGGTAAGTTTTTCCCACAGCGAACAGGATTGAAAATACCGGTTTTCCTAAGTTACTCCAACCAGGTCAGCACCCCACAATATGATCCATTAATGCCGGATATTGAACTTAAAAATACTTTAATTGGAGCAACAAAGGAAGAGAAAAAAGCCATTTTAGATTATGCACAGGATTATACTACCCGCAATAGTATTAATTTTACCAATGTAAGGAAAGAAAGAACGGATCCTGATAAGAAACCACAACTCTGGGATGTGGAAAACCTGAGCGCCAGCTATGCCTATACCAAATATGCACACCGGGATTTTATGAACGAGAATGCCATTCAGCGCAGTTACCGTGGTTCTATGGCTTATAACTATTCGTCGCAGCCAAACCTGATCAGTCCCTTTGAGAAAATTATTAAATCAAATACACTGGCACTGTTGAGGGATATAAACTTCAGTTTGTTGCCCTCGGCAATAAATTTCAGAATAGAGTTAGACCGTTATTATTCGGAGAACACTTTACGCGATAATAGTCCGGGTAATGGCATTCCAATTAATACCACTTTTAATAAGAACTTTTTAGTGACTAGGGTATATGGAATTTCCTGGAACCTGACACGTTCGTTAACCCTTGATTTTGATGCCACCAATTATTCGATTATTGATGAACCTGATGGCAAGATCAATGGTTTAAAAAGAGATACCGTTTGGCAAAACCTGCAGCGGCTGGGTCGTACTACGGATTATAACCATAACCTGAATATTACTTACAACCTTCCTTTAAATAAGGTACCTGGAATGAGTTGGGTAAATGTGGCCACCCGTTATGGTACTAATTTTAATTGGCAAACAGAACCTTTGGCTTCATTAAAAGACCCTAACCTGAATTTGGGTAATAGGATTCAAAATTCAAGAACGCTGCAGATGAACCCTACTTTAAACCTGAGTAGCCTTTATAGTCAGTTTGGATTGCTGCGGCGCAATGAAAGCATTAAAAATAGGGGTGCAAAAAACATTTTAATAAACTTGTTAACGAGTGTAAAAACGATCAATGGGGCTTATACACAAACCAAAGGCATCTTTTTGCCGGGCTACCTCCCTAAAACCCAGTTTTTTGGAATAGATGAAATGAGCGGTGCCCCGGGTTTGGGTTTTGTCTTTGGCAGCCAAAGAGACATCAGTCAGCTGGCTATTAAAGGTGGCTGGATCACCATGGATACTTTGCAATCTCAACTTTACATCAACACTCTAAGGGAAGATTTTGGTCTGACCAGTACGCTGGAACCTATTCGTGACTTGCGGATTACCCTCACGGCCAACAAAAATCAAACCCTCAATTATGCTTCTAATTTTCGTTACAGTAGTTTTAGCGGTGCTTTTGATCAGTTGAGTCCTACTACTACCGGTGATTATAGTATAACTTTCATCACACTGCGCACAGCTTTCTCCGATAAAAAGAGCGACTTGTTGTCTAATGTTTACCAAAAATTCATGAGCAACAGGCAGGTGATATCACAGCGCTTAGGTGCAGGTAATCCTAATTCGAATGGCTTAGTGGCTGGCTTTGCTGATGGTTATCAAAAAGAGGCACAGGATGTGGTGATTGCCGCTTTTTTAGCCGCTTATACGGGGAAGGATTCAAAGTCATCGAGCTTAAATGCTTTGCCTAAAATTCCACTTCCAAACTGGAGAATTAATTATAGCGGTCTAAGCCGCATTGGATTTCTGCAGGAAAGTTTTAAATCCATAGACCTCCGTCATAGTTACCGCTCGGTATATACTGTTAATGGGTTTAATTCTTTGTTGAAATATGCTGAAAACGATGGACATGTGAGCAGCAGGGATGTTAATGAGAATTTTCTTCCTTTTTATCAATATTCACAAGTAACCATTGCAGAGCAATTTTCTCCATTAATAGGAGTGGATGCGAGGTTAAAGAACAACCTAACAGCAAATTTTGAAATTGGAAAAACCCGATTGCTAGGTTTAAGTTTGTCTAATAGTCAGCTGGCACAGTTAAATGAAAATAATATGATTTTTGGCCTCGGCTACCGTACGAATAAGTTTAGGTTTCCATTTGGAATGTTTAAGGAGTTGAAAATGGACAATAACATGGACATCAAGTTGGATATTGCATTACGGGATAATAAAACGATTATTTACAGGGCTGATGTGTTAGAGGGGGAAGTTTCGGCAGGGGCTAAAAATATTACTTTTAGGCCCAGTGTAGATTACATTTTAAACCAGCGTTTTAACGTGAAGGTTTTCTATGATTCTAACCTTACTCAGCCTTATACTTCCCAAACCTTTAATACTTCTTTTAGTAATTTTGGTTTTAGTTTAAGAATGACGTTAAACTAAAACCAAAGATGGCTATCTTAAATTCATATCTGCTACCCCTAATACCTCAGTAGAAAATTCTCCTAGCCAACCCATATTCGCTTGGATACTAGTCTGTATCTTAATGAAGTCGATACCTTCCAGGTTAATTTTCTTTCCTTCCTTATCTATGGCATTTGCAATATCGATTTTATCTCCACCAGCGGTGTTATCTGCATAGCCCCATCCAAATGGAGCACTGGTGATATTCGTTGGGCTAGTCATATTAATATTTCTTGATGGGAGTAAAGTTCCTTTTAATGTATACACATCTGTTGCCCACTCTGGGAAATAAGATTGTTTATGATACACATTGGTTTCCACAAACCCTGAATTTCCTTTATTGTCTTTCCACGCTACTTTAGCTGTTGCCGGATTTGGTTTGGTATAGGTAACTTCATAGTTGCGTATATAGCCGTCTTTTCCAAATTCACTTCCTGCAATTTCATACCAGGTGTCATCTGCAATACCATTCCCGTTTTCATCCTGCATAACCCATACAATGCCAGGTTCTGCATTGGTAAGACCCGCATTTCCGTAAATGATAATATCTTCTTTATCTAGCTGATTGATGACGGTATGGTCAAAACCAAGCACAATATATCCGCCCCATGCGCCTAAAGTTACCATACCTTTTTTTCCAAGAATGCTTTCCGCACTGATCCTATTTCCGGGAGCTTTGTTAATGAACTGCCCCGGAGCAGGTAAATATTCAATAAGTTTTGTTACGTATAAACTACTTTCAGGGGTAATAGGTTTAATTGGGGCGCTTGCATTTACTGTATATTGACGAGTAAATGTTCCTGCAGCATTTGATGCCGTGTACCCTATGATATATTTGCCTGATTTAGTGGGTGTAAATTCATAACTTTCATTTGTGCTTTTAACCTCATTATTAAGTCTCCATTCATGCTGAATCGCTTTTTCATTCGAAGCAGCAGCCTTAAATGTGATTTTCGTATTTACTGTTGTCGCTACTACATCTTCAGCGATAGAAAATGTAACTTCTGGAAGTACTTCTTTGTCTTTTTTACAACCTGCAAGCAATACGGTAAGTAAAAGAACTGTTGTTAGGTAATTTTTAATGTTCATGTAATTGTTTTTTATTTGTTCAAAGATTATTATAAACTAATGCAATTAATTTTTACAGTAAACTTTCTGGAATAAGATACAGGAGGAAATGGAAAGAAGTACTGGGGCATAGTATGCCCAGAAATATTTTAGTCATTTTGTTGTGAGTTTATACCCACAGCAAACAGTAGATTAATGAAATGAACTCAAATAAAAAGTATTCATGTCAAGCTTCAATCCCCGAAAGCTATGAAATTTTAAAACTTATGGCAGGTCTTCTGACTTACTCCCGATGTTCCTGCCTTCCCATTCTTTTGTTATTTTGAACAGTGGCGATGATTTGGATATCGTTATAGAGCTTACAGCTGCGGGACAGTTACGGATTTTCACCATATTCCCTTTTAATCCTGGTTAATATAACCAGAAACCAAAGCGATGCAAACGTATGAAATAATTGCGAACTATTTTAAATGAAATTTTATAATGATGGTTTCATGAACAGGTAAACTTTAATTTCCATGTTATTTGAACATATCACATCTTGATTAATATTATTTGTCGTAAATAATACAAATAGTGTTAAATTAGCACTCTGTTTAAAGTTGGGCAAATTTGAGTGCAAGACTTTTGTTAAATAGGTTTAAATTATTGACAATTAACTAATTAAGTACATATGAATTTTCCATCAGAATTAAAATACACTAAAGACCACGAATGGATTAGAGTGGAAGGCGACGAAGCTTACCTTGGAATTACTGATTTTGCTCAGCGCGAATTAGGTGATATCGTTTATATCGACATCAATACCCTGGGTGAAGTAGTTAATAAAGACGATGTTTTTGGAACTGTTGAAGCCGTGAAAACTGTTTCTGATTTGTTTATGCCCGTTACTGGAACTGTTTTAGAGGTTAACCCTGCTTTAAATGATAACCCTGAGTTAGTGAATTCAGATCCTTATGGTGCTGGATGGATGGTTAAAGTTACTTTAGCTGATGCGGCTAATGTAAATGATTTGCTTGATGCAGCTGCCTATAAATCTTTAGTTGGCGCTTAATTAATGAGTTATTTAAAAGGATTAAAGTATCAGGGCTGGGCAATTGCCTGGACCATACTCATTTCAATACTTTGTTTTATGAAAACGCCAGGCTCGGAAAGCACTGGCGTTTTTTTTAAAGGTTTTGATAAGCTGGTGCACCTCGGGTTTTTTTATGTGCTTACCGTATTGCTCTTTTTTGGTAAAATCAGGTACCAACATAATTACAGTTTTAGTATCTTAACAATTTTCAAGATTATTTTAATTACTGCATCTATTGGTGGGGGAATCGAATTGGTCCAACTGTTTTTCTTCAGTTACCGCTCTGCGGAGTGGTGGGATTTTTGGTGTGATATGATTGGCGTATTGATGGGGGTATTTAGTTATGTATTGCTCCATGTTGCCGATTATAGTAAAAAATAAATATTCGCTTGTATTAAGAATGTTACTTTAAAATAAACAGGCTACACTAATCTATTCTCCTCAAGGCTAGTCTATACATTTGATTAACTGCAATCATTACGTTATGACGAGAATTTTTACCCCAGGCTTGTTACTTTTAGGAGTAATGATGTTCGCTACTATGGCCTTTGGCCAGAATAACAATGGATCTGCAACAGGAACCATCGTAAATGCTAAAGACAAGCTTCCCATTGATTATGCTACTGTAGCTGTAAAAAGTCTGAAGGACTCTAGTGTAGTTGGAAGTGCCAATACTGCTACCGATGGTGGTTTTGAATTTAAAGGATTAGCGCCTGGTAATTACCGTTTGTATGTAGCTTACCTGGGCTTGCAAAGTGTAACCAAAGATTTTACCGTTTCCTTAGCCGGTAGTCGTGTTGATTTGGGCGCCGTAAGTATGGAAAATTCTGGTCTGGATTTAAATACAGTAGAAATAATTGGAGAAGTGCCCCCGGTAGTTGTAAAAAAAGATACTATAGAATTTAATGCCGGCTCCTTTAAAGTGCGCGAAAATGCGGTAGTAGAAGATGTGCTGAAGAGGTTACCCGGTGTAGAAGTGGCCAAAGACGGCTCTATCAAAGCACAGGGAGAAACTATTACCAGAATTAAAGTGGATGGAAAGGAGTTTTTTGGAAATGACCCGCTATTGGCCACAAAAAACCTGCCTGCAGATATGATCGACAAAATCCAGGTGATTGATCAATTGTCGGAACAAGCGCAATTTACAGGAATTGATGATGGTAATAGGGAGAAAATTATCAATATCATCACTAAAAAAGATAGAAAAAACGGTGTTTTTGGTAATTCTAATATAGGCTATGGCTCCGACGACCGTTATGATGTGAACGTAAATATCAATAAGTTTAATAATGATGAACAAATGTCTGTTGTGGCACAGTTTAACAATGTTAACAAGCAAAACTTTGGTGAAGGTGGTGGCAGAGGCAGACAAGGCGGCGGTGGCAATGGTTCGCCTCAGGGTATTACCACTACTAATGCAGCAGGTTTAAATTATGCCAATATCTTTAAGAATAAAACGGAAATCAACGCCAGTTACTTTTTTAATAAAACTTCCTTGTTCAACGAACAAAACAGCTTCAGACAAAACTTACTTGGTAATACAACAACAACTTTTGCTAACCACTTAAAAAGTACGACTGAGAGACTGAATCACCGTTTTAACTTCATGATAGATACTAAAATCGATTCGGCTACGACCATTAAAATACAGCCAAACTTCACTTTTACCGAATCGAATGGTATCCGTAACAGTGATTACACTAATGTGTTCAATAATTCACAAACTGTAGGTAAACAGGCTTATACAACCAAGTCTACTTCTCCTTCTTTAAGGAATAACGTGTTGTTAAGAAGAAAATTCCTTCGCCTCGGCAGAACCTTGTCTTTAAACGTAAATACCAATTGGAACGATAGTAATTCAGAAAATTTCAATGATATACAAAACTATACGACCAATGCTGCGGGAACTGCACAGGAATTTACCAACCAGTTTAACGATACCAAAAGCAATTCATTCGGTAACCACTCCAGGTTAGTCTATACCGAACCTTTATCGAAAACTTTTAGTTTGGAATTAAATTATGAAAACCGTTATAACTTTAGCGAATCACAACGATTTACCTATAACTTTAACCCCATTACTTCCAGGTATGACCAGATTGATGATACTTTTACTAATACCTATGAAAATACAACCTTAACCAATTCGCTAGGGTTCAGTTTTAATAAGACAGAAAAGAAATACACTTGGAATGCTGGTTTGGCTGTTCAAAATACAGATCGAAAAAATGATAACATAACTACCGGTATGGTAATTAAACAGAATATCTATAACCTTACACCAAGTGCACAGTTCCGCTATACCTTTAGCAATAGCAAGCGCATCAGGATCAATTACCGTGGTAACACACAGCAACCAAGTATCTCGCAAATTCAACCTATTCCAGACAACTCCAATACGCAAAGCATCCCCATTGGTAATCCGAACCTTAAACCTTCATTTACCAATAATTTGAATATTGTATATAACAATTTTGACTTTTCTAATTATCGCTCTTTTTTCTTGTATATCAACGCCAATCAAACCTTAAATGCTTTTGGTAATAACAGCATGCTGATTACCAATGATGCTGATACCACCAGGAATGGTAAAATTGCCATCTTACCTATAAACGTTAAGGGGGTATATAATTTAAATGCAGGCTCTTCGCTGGGGCTTCCAATTATTCCGGGTAATAAATTAAACCTGAATATTAACCTGAGGGGTTCTTATGGCCGAGGAGTTAACCTTACCAATTCCATCGAAAATATTTCTAATGATTACAGTCTAACCAATGGCTATAAATTAGTGTCTTCCTTTGATAAGTTCGATTTTACTGCGGGTATTAATGGTACCCTGAACAGAAGTACTTACTCTGCTAACCCTAATCAGAACACCACTTATTATACCATGAACCCAACAATCGATATCAGTTACCTTTTTCCGGGTGAGGTGCGTATCGCTGCCGATGTTGATTATTTCCAGAATACCGGCAGAGGGGCTGCATTTGATACTAAATATGTATTGTTCAATTCTTATATCAGTAAACAGTTCCTTAAAAATAGAGGAACTTTTAAGTTTGCTGTAAATGATATCCTGAACCAAAATCAAGGGATTATTCGTACCTCTAGCAATAACACCATTACAGATCTAAACTACAATGTGTTGAAGCGCTATTTCATGCTTTCCTTTACTTACTCCTTAAATCGTATGGGAGGAAAAAATATGCCTGGAGAAAATAGTAAGCAACGTGGTGGCGGACAGCGGATGAGAATGAGACTATAGGAAGTCATTTCTTTATTTGGATTAGTTATAAATAAAGGCTAAATTGCGCTCAAACTTAGTACAATGAAACTATCGCAATTAAGTAAGGGAGAACAAGGAACTATTGTAGCATTTACAGATCTTGAAATGTCAGTAAAATTAATGGAGATGGGTTGTCTGCCTGGAGAAGTTGTTGAAGTAGAGCGTTTTGCACCACTTGGTGACCCTATGGCCATACGTGTAGCTGGTTATCAGCTTTGTTTGCGTAAAGAAGAAGCATCAGTGATCATCATCTCATAAAAAGGATTTGGCTATTGATATTAAAATTGCCTTAGTTGGTAACCCTAATACAGGAAAATCAACACTGTTTAACTTATTAACCGGACTAAACCAGAAAATAGGAAACTTTCCTGGAATTACTGTAGATAAGAAGGTTGGCTATTGTAAACTTCCTAACCAGCAACAGGCGGAGATCGTAGATCTTCCAGGTACATATAGTTTATACCCGAAAAGTAGTGATGAGAGTATTGTGTTCCAGGTTCTTGCTGATCAGCATAACCCTAGTCACCCTGAACTCATTATTTTAGTGGCCGACGCCACTAACCTGCGAAGAAACCTGTTGTTGTACACGCAGGTTGCCGATTTAGGCTTGCCGGTAATTCTTGCCCTCAACATGATTGACATGGCAACTAAGGAGGGCCTGGAAGTAAATGTTAACCTGCTTGCTGAAAGACTTGGCATACAGGTTGTCGCTATTTCAGCCCGGGGCAATGTTGGCCTCGACGAATTAAAAAGGGCCATTGTTAACCGTGCCACCATCGCTACCCAACTTCCTGGTGCCGATGTAACTATTTTAGCTCCTGAAGCTATTGCGCAGGTTAAAACCCTGCTTAAAACCGATAATGATTACTATGCTTTGCAGCTGCTGCACCAGCACCAGCATATCGCTAATATTCCACCGCCAACACATCTGGCTCTTGAAAAAATAAAAAAGGATGCCGCTTTTGAGTCTTCCAAACAGCAGGCTGCAGAAACCATTTCCCGTTACCGTTATTTAAGTACCATACTTACGGGTGTAATTAAAGATACCGGGGCTGCCCGTAAATTTATCTTTAGTGATAAACTTGATAGCATACTTACTCACCGGTTCTGGGGGTTTTTTATCTTTATTTTCATTCTCTTCTTTATCTTTAACTCCATATTTTCTTGGTCGACCTACCCAATGCAACTCATTGAATTAGGTTTTGCACAGTTAACAAATTATGGTCACCAGCACCTGCCTGAGGGTCTTTTAACTAATCTTTTCTTAGATGGTATACTGGCAGGTCTAGGTGGAGTTATTATTTTTATTCCACAGATCGCTATTTTATTTGCTTTCATCTCTGTGCTGGAAGATACAGGTTACATGTCGCGCGTAACCTTTATGATGGATAAAGTGATGAGTAAATTTGGCCTGAGTGGTAAGTCTGTGGTGCCTATGATTGGCAGTTTAGCTTGTGCTGTGCCTTCTATCATGAGTGCCCGTAACATTGAAAGCTGGAAAGACAGGATCATTACCATTATGGTTTCTCCGCTGGTAAGTTGTTCTGCACGTTTACCGGTATATACTTTATTAATTTCCCTTATCATTCCCAAAACACATCTTTTTGGTTTTATAAACCTACAGGGTTTAACCCTGATGGGCATGTATTTGATCAGTATTTTAGCGGCTGTATTGGTGGCTTTTGTAATGAAATTCCTGATCAAGGCCAAAGGGAAGTCATACTTTATTATGGAGCTGCCGGTTTACCGTATGCCCCGCTGGAGCAATGTGCTGCTTACGATGTATGAAAAATCTAAAACTTTTGTACTGGAAGCGGGTAAGGTAATTATCGCTATTTCTATCGTTTTATGGGTGATGGCTACTTATGGTCCACCTCAGCGTTTTGCCGAAATTGACAGGAAATATGCCGAAATTGAGGCCGGGCAAGACCTTGTTAAAATTCAAACCCTGGAAAGAGACCACGCTGCCGAACGGCTGGAAAATTCTTATGTCGGCATACTTGGCCATGCTATTGAACCTGCCATCAGGCCCCTGGGTTTTGACTGGAAAATTGGCATTGCCTTAATTACTTCTTTTGCCGCCCGCGAAGCTTTTGTAGGTACTATGGCAACGATTTATAGTGTGGAAGGTGGTGATGAGAATGTTGGAACTATCCGCAGTAAAATGATGGCCGCTAAAGATGCCAACACAGGCTTGCCCATTTTTACTTTTGCTACCGGCTTTTCACTGATGTTGTTTTATGCTTTTGCCATGCAATGTATGAGTACTGTTGCTGTGGTGTACCGGGAAACAAAATCATGGAAATGGCCGCTTTTTCAAACCGCTTATATGACTGCAATGGCTTATATAGCCAGTTTAATTGCTTACCAACTTTTAAAGTAAAAGCTTATCTTCGTTATTGTGAAAAAAGATCAGGTTCTCGCACAATACATGCCCGCTGCTGCAGCGCCTATTATAGCCCGCTGGATTGATTATTTTCAATGTGAATTTAAAATCTCTAAAAACAGAACCACCAAACTGGGTGATTACAGGCATCCCTTTAAAACAGCAGGGCACAGGATCTCTGTAAACAACGATTTAAACCACTTTGCCTTTCTGGTGACTACCGTTCATGAGTTTGCACATTTACTAACCTGGAATGACCATAAGAACAAGGTTAAGCCGCATGGTTTGGAGTGGAAGAATAATTTTAAAAGGATGATGAATCCTTTTTTAGAACAGCAGGTTTTTCCAGAAGAGGTACAGCATGCCATTACTGTTTATTTGTTAAATCCTGCGGCCTCAAGTTGTAGTGATTTACATTTATCAAGAACGCTTAAAAAATATGACCTTGCCAGCAAGGGGACAAGACTAGAAGAAATTCCTTTACATGCCGAATTTACCATTAAAGATGGCCGGAAATTCAAAAAAGGGGAAAGACTGCGTAAAAGGTTCCGTTGTACTTGCCTGGATAATGGACATATCTACTTGTTTAACCCGCTGGCAGAAGTAATTCTTGCCGCCACTGGAACTTAGTAAGCAATCAGCTTTTCTACCGTTTCCTGCAGGCGGCTTTTAGCCAGAAAGCTGTCTTCTAAAGCTTTATTCATGGGTATAGCGGTATCTAGACTAGCACAGCGCATTACCGGGGCATCTAAATGTTCAAAGCAATGCTCGGCAATCCAGGCAGCAATTTCAGCGCCAAAACCAGAACCCATTGTATCTTCATGTAAAATCAAAGCCCTGCCGGTGTTCTTTACCGCTGCGGCAACAGTTTGTTTGTCCCACGGCTGTAAACTGCACAAGTCAATTAGCGTAACCGACAATGCGGGATGTAGCTCTAAATAGGCCAAAGCCCAATGAACGCCCAAACCATAGGTAATGAGGCACAAATCTGTTCCCTCTTTCAGCACATTAGCCTTGCCAATTTCAACCGTGTAAAAACCTTCAGGTACTACACCGCTTAAGTTTCTATACAAATATTTGTGCTCAAAATATATTACCGGATTTGGGTCTTCAATAGCAGCCAGCAACAAGCCTTTAGCCTCCAAAGGAAATGCCGGGTATACCACCTTTAAGCCGGGGGTTTTAGTAAACCAGGCTTCATTGCTTTGCGAATGAAAAGGACCAGCGCCAGTTCCTGCACCAGTAGGCATTCTGATCACCACATCTGCCTTTTCGCCCCAGCGGTAATGTGTTTTTGCCAGGTTGTTCACCACCTGGTTAAAGCCACAGGTTACAAAATCTGCAAACTGCATTTCTACCACCGCTTTATAGCCATTGATTGATAAACCTAAAGCAGCTCCAACTATTGCAGATTCGCAAATAGGCGTATTGCGAACCCTGGCTTTTCCAAACGCATTGGTAAAGCCGTCTGTAATCTTAAAAGCACCACCATAATCAGCGATATCCTGCCCCATTAAAACCAGGTTAGGGAACTTGTGCATCGCCGTTTTTAAAGCGTCGGAGATCGCATCTAAATACCTGATTGTGCTGCCCGTGCCTGTAGCTGAAACAACTTGCTGCTGGTAGGGGAAATACATATCTGCTAGTTCATTTTCAGGATTGGCAACAGGCTCCGGCTCCCTAAAAGCACTTTCTATGTCAATCTCAATTTCCTTTTTGAATTGGCTTTTCAGGTCGCTGACCAGGCCATCGTTTAATATATTTTGGCCATAAAGGTAAGCTTCAAAGTTTTTAACAGGGTCTTTCTTTTCCCATTCTTCGAGCAATTCTTTTGGAACATATTTAATGCCTGATGCCTCTTCATGACCACGCATCCGGAAGGTTAAACATTCAATCAGAACAGGTTTTGGGTCCTTGCGCATCTTTTCTGCAACTGCAGTAAGGGTATCAACAACCTCTAAAATATTATTACCATCCAGCTGTATCCCTTCAATGCCGTAACCCAGGGCACGGTCCACCAGGTTTTTGCAGTGGTATTGTTCATTAATAGGTGTGGAGAGGCCATATCCGTTGTTTTCAATCAAAAAAATGACTGGTAAGTTCCATACCGAAGCAACATTGATGGCTTCGTGGAAATCACCTTCACTAGTTGCACCTTCGCCAGTAAAAACAAGTGTTGCGGCAGCTTTACCCGCTAAAAGATCAGCCAGGGCGATGCCATCTGCCAGGGCCATTTGTGGCCCCAGGTGCGAGATCATTCCTATAATTTTATGTTCCTGTGTACCAAAATGAAAGGAGCGGTCGCGCCCCTTGGTGAAGCCCGTAATTTTGCCCTGCCACTGTGCCATTAACTTTTTCAGGGGAACCTGCCTGGTGGTAAAAACACCTAAGTTGCGGTGCATGGGTAATATATATTCTGAACTTTCCATAGATAGGGTACTCCCTACAGCAATGGCCTCCTGGCCAATGCCTGAAAACCATTTCCCAATACGACCCTGACGGAGTAAGATGAGCATTTTTTCCTCGATCATCCGGGGATAAAGCAACTGCTTATACAAATTTAATAATGTTGTATCGTCCTTACCTTTTCTGTCAAAATACATTTATATTGGTGTTTGGTTATACTTTGTTTCTTTCTTCATGGAGCTCGGAGAATGATTTAGGTGCTACCTCAGGCATTGTACGGTATTTTCCCCAAATCTTTTTGAAAAGTAGTTTTAAAAAGAAGTTCTTGATTTTGCCGCCAACCATGTCCATTCTTGACCGTTTCAGCATACTTGTTTTCCAAAATTTCCAGCCTATATCTTCCGCTTTGGAGTTATCATGTGCTGCCACGGCATCTCTTCTGTTCAGTAATAACATTTTATGGATGTCTATTTTTACCGGACACACTTCTGAGCATTTGCCACATAAAGTGGAGGCATAGCTTAGGTGCTTAAATTCTTTCATTCCCTTTAAATGAGGGGTAATGATAGATCCTATTGGGCCACTGTAGGTGGTGTTGTAAGTATGACCGCCAATGTTTTTATAAACAGGGCAGGCATTGAGGCAAGCACCACAGCGGATGCAATACAAACCCTGGCGCTGGTCTTTTTGGGCAAGAAGATTAGTACGACCATTATCGAGAAGAATGACGTACATTTCTTCTGGTCCATCAGTTTCGGTCGCTTTCCGCGGACCACTCAGTAGGGTGTTGTAAACGGTTAGGTTTTGTCCCGTTCCATGACTGGCCAGCAGCGGCCAGAACAAATCAAGGTCGGCCATAGAAGGAATAACTTTTTCTATACCTACAATGGCGATATGTATTTTCGGAAAAGTGGTGCACAACCTGGCATTGCCTTCATTTTCTGTGAGGGCAACACTACCTGTATCTGCGACTAAAAAGTTGCCACCACTGATGCCTATGTCAGCTGTTAAATATTTTTCCCTTAATAATTCCCGGGCTTTTTGGGTAAGCTGTTGTGGTGTGGAATCAAGTGGGGTACCGAAATGTTCATGGAAAAGCTTGGCAATATCGTCCTTACTCAGGTGCATGGCGGGGGTAACAATATGGTAGGGTGGCTGACCAAGCAGCTGTACAATGTATTCTCCTAAGTCACTTTCCAATGATTCTATGCCGTTTTTCTCCAGGAAGTCGTTTAAGTGGATCTCCTCTGTAGTCATTGATTTCGACTTAATCACCGTTTTTCCACCATTTTTTTTGATGATATTCAGGATTTCTTTCTGCGCTTCTTCGGCACTATTGGCCCAAATAACCTTGCCTCCGTTGCGTTGAAAATTGGTTTCAAACTCCGGTAAAAATTTGTCGAGGTTTTCCATAACCCGCCATTTAATGACGTGAGCCTTTTTTTTGGAGTTTTCGAGGTTCTCAAATTTTGACAATCCTCTTTCTACCGCAACATTGTATTTGCCAATATTGTGATTGATAATTTTACGATGGTCAAGATCAAAAGCTTTTTCATCAGCCTTTAACAAAAAATCCTCAGCAGTTTTCATGTGTCTAATTTTATTTTTAAAGGTAATGAATCCGTTATGGTCAATCAGGGTTCATTAGGTTCAAATATAATTAAATAGGCTGCAGCAAAAAGAATTAAATCTGGCAAATTGATTAAAAAGAGGATGAACACCAATCGGTAGTCATCCTCTTTACTTCAATTAATGATTTAATTTATTGGAGATCCGTCTTCTTTTTTATCAACCACGGGTCGTTTGGCGGCATTGGCCAATTCCCATGCGGTAAAATAAACGAGCTTTGCTCTTCTGGTCATCATCGGAAAATCAATTTTATCTATCTCATCACCAGGTTGGTGGTATTCTGGATGTACGCCATTGAAATAGAAAATTACAGGAATATTGTGTTTAGCGAAATTATAATGATCAGAACGGTAATAAAAGCGGTTAGGATCGGTGCGGTTATTATAGCGCATGTCTAGGTCCATTTTAATATAATCTGTATTTGCTTTTATACCCAGTTTATTCAGGTCAGAACTTAACATGTCTGAACCGATGATATAGATATAATCAGGATTTTTTTCATGAGCAGCATCTACACGACCAATCATGTCGATATTTAAATTGGTAATCGTGTTTTCAAGTGGGAACACGGGGTTTTCTGAATACCATTCAGAACCCAATAGACCTTTTTCCTCACCAACTACGGTCATAAATAAGATACTTCTTTTGGGCCCTTTACCTGCTTTTTTAGCTTTAGAAAATGCTTCAGCAAGCATGATTACACCAGTTGTACCTGAGCCATCATCATCTGCACCGTTGTTAACTTTATCGGTACCCGAGGTGGTTAAGCCAATATGGTCATAGTGAGCAGTGATTACTAAAACTTCTTTTTTGAGGATGGGGTCTGAACCTTCTAAAAATCCCAATACGTTTTCTGCACGTAAAGGTTCTTCTTTTCTGATAGCACTGGCACAAAAGGCTATATCAATGGCTTTAGATGCAGGTTTTTTGGTTTCGGTTAATTGTTTTTGCAAGCCAGCAATGTTGTTTTTGCTTTGTTTTAAAATCTCGTTTGCCGTTTCGGTAGAGATGGAAATAGTTGGCAGCGATTTCTTGTTTTTTAAATTTTCTAAATAAGCTTTTGTTTTCATTACCAGTGGTCCTTCGCCATTATTATAGCGCGCTTTCATGGCTTCTGAAATGTTGTCTAGATCGGGGTCAACAATTAATAAGGCTACAGCCTGGTTTTTAATAAGGAATTCAATTTTGGCTTGTTGTTGCTGCATTCTTTTGCGCATTTCTGTGCGGTCTGCAGGAGAATTGTCTTTCAAAATCATGACCACTTTGTTTTGAAGGTTTTGCCCTGCGAAATCATCATAGCCCTCTTTTGTTATGCCATAGCCGGCAAAGACCACCTCTTTATTGTTAAAAGTAAATCCTTCTCCAGTAACGCTGGAAGGGATAATGATAAAATCTTTCAATAATTCTTTAGGTGTACCATTAATAGTCACAATGCTTTGTACTAAAGTATTGGTAGCCATGTCTATAGGCTGAAAATAACTGCCGTTAACCGGCCCTTTTAGTCCCAGGTTTTTAAATTGTTTTTTGATGTATTCTGCTGCCATCCAGGCACCCTTTTTACCCGTTTCCCTTCCTTCATATTCATCTGAAGCAAGAACAGATAAATGTTGATAGGATTTTTCTTTGGTAATGGTCTGGCTGTATTTTACGGCGGTTTTATTTTGTGCGCAGGCACTAAAACCCATAAAAAGGACCAGACTAGCGTATATTAATGGTTTTTTCATGTGTTAGTGGTGTTGGGTATAAAGAAAAGTCAATTTAGCAAGATATTTTATCCACACGTGTTCCATGTCTGCCACCTTCAAAAGCGGTATTCAAAAACATAGTGGTAATTTCTCTGGCCAGTTCTTCAGAAATGAACCTTGCCGGGATACAAAGTATATTGGCATTATTATGCCTTCTGGCAAGGGCGGCAATTTCATTTTCCCAACAAATGGCGGCCCGAATTTGTTGGTGTTTATTGGCGGTAATAGCTACACCATTGGCACTGCCACAAATCAGGATTCCAAAAGTGCATTCGCCGGTTTCTACTGCCTGGGCTACAGGGTGTGCAAAATCAGGATAATCAACAGCCGCCGGGTTATGGGTGCCAAAGTCTTTGACCTCTTCTTCTCCTAAAAAAGCTTTTATCATTTCTTTGTATTCGAAACCGGCATGGTCTGCGCCAATGGCAATCTTAATTTTTGTGGACATTTTCAATGGTATATAATTTATTTTTTAAAGGCGATGAAACTACTTGCGTCGTGTTCAATGCTAAGCCAAGTCTCTTTTTCTTTTACGTTCTATGCTGGCAGAGATATAGATACTAAATTCATAAAGTAAAAAGATAGGCATAGCTACAATTAACATCGTGTATGGATCTGCAGTAGGGGTAACAATGGCTGCAATGATAAGAATAACAACAGATGAATACCTTCTGGTAGAACGCATGAAAGCAGGTGTCATGATACCCAGTTTGGATAAGATATAGATGATGACAGGCAGTTGGAAAACGATTCCCGAACCTAATGTCAGCGTCATTACCGACGAAAGATATGAGTCAATGGTAAAAGTGTTCTGAATTTCAGGACTTACCGTAAAGTTAGTTAGAAAGTTAATGGATAGTGGGCAGATAATGTAATACCCAAATAACAGGCCGAGGAAAAATAAGAAAGAGGCGAAAAATACAAATCCGCTTGCCGATTTTCTTTCTTTATCATGTAGTGCAGGTTTTATAAATAGCCATACTTCAAATAATAAATAGGGTATGCCTAATATAATTCCAACCATAACACAGGAATTCAGTTGCAGCGTAAACTGTCCGGCCATTTCTGTGTTTATAATTTTCGCATCTATTTTAGTAATGCAGAAATCTGACCCTATAGAAGGATATTTTTCTACCAGTTTACACATCATGCGGTAGGTCCAGAATGTTGGATTCTTTGGCCCCATGATAATGGTATTGAATATAAAGTCGGTAAAGTAAAAAGCACCAATAGTAAAGACTATAACGACGGACAATGCCCTTAGGAGGTGTTTTCTTAGGACATCAATGTGGTCAAAGAAAGACATTTCCGACTCCAGTGTTTTGGTTTTGTTTTTTATGGAATCAATTAGATTCTGGGTTTTATTTTCACTCATGTAAATTGCTTGTTAAAACAAAAATACCATTCTGTTCTTTAATAGAATGGTATTTACGTTTTAAATATTACAAATTTTTTATTATTCTGTAAAAACAAAGGTTTCCATAAACTTGGTGGTAAAATTACCAGCCCTGAAATTAGGATCCTTCATCAATTTTAAATGAAATGGTATGGTCGTTTTTACGCCCTCAATCACAAATTCGCTTAGAGCTCTTTCCATGGTGCTGATAGCCTCTTCCCTGGTTTGAGCCACACAGATCAGTTTAGCAATCATAGAATCGTAGTTGGAAGGAATTTGATAACCTGCATAAACATGAGTATCAACCCTTACACCATGACCACCCGGAGAATGGAAGTTTGTTATTCTACCCGGACAAGGACGGAAGTTATTAAAAGGATCTTCCGCATTGATCCTGCATTCTATGGCATGCATGTTTGGTAAATAATTCTTTCCAGAGATCGGAACGCCAGAAGCAACTTTGATTTGTTCTTTGATGAGGTCATAGTTAATCACCTCCTCCGTTACCGGATGCTCAACCTGAATACGGGTATTCATTTCCATAAAATAGAAGTTCCGGTGCTTATCTACTAAAAATTCTATAGTTCCGGCTCCTTCATATTGTACAGCAACAGCACCTTTAATAGCTGCCTCACCCATTCTTTCCCTTAATTCAGGTGTCATAAACGGTGATGGTGCTTCCTCAACTAATTTCTGATGCCTGCGTTGTATAGAACAATCGCGTTCAGAGAGGTGACAAGCTTTACCGTATTGATCACCAATAATCTGGATCTCAATGTGACGAGGATCTTCAATGTATTTTTCCAGGTAAAGGCCATCGTTGCCAAAAGCAGCACCAGATTCTTGTCTGGCGCTATCCCATGCATTTTCGAAGTCTTCATCTTTCCAAACTACCCGCATTCCGCGGCCACCACCACCGGCAGTAGCTTTTAAGATAATCGGATAGCCCATATCGTTGGCAATTTTGATGCCTTCTTTAAAGTTGTTTAATAAACCTTTTGAACCAGGAATAGTAGGTACGCCTGCTTTTTTCATGGTTTCCTTTGCCGAAGCTTTATCGCCCATGGAGTTTATCTGTTCTGGCGTAGCGCCAATGAACTTGATTCCATAATCGCGGCATACGGAAGAAAACTTAGCGTTTTCAGATAAGAAGCCATATCCCGGATGTATTGCATCTGCATTTGTTAGTTCTGCTGCAGAAATGATGTTTGGAATGCTTAAATAAGAATCTTTACTTGGAGGCGGGCCAATGCAAACTGCTTCATCAGCAAAACGGACATGTAAACTTTCTCTGTCTGCTGTTGAATAAACCGCAACGGTTTTAATGCCCATCTCCTTACAGGTACGTATAATACGCAAGGCAATTTCGCCCCTGTTGGCAATTAGTATTTTTTTAAACATATAATTAATTAGATAACGATTTACCTGAAGGTAAATATTACATAGGTTCTACTAAAAATAATGGTTGGTCATATTCTACTGGTGATGCATTATCAACCAATACTTTTACTATTCTTCCAGAAATTTCGCTTTCAATTTCATTGAAAAGTTTCATGGCTTCAATGATACAAATTACTTTTCCTACACTGAATTCATCACCAACATTTAAAAAAGAAGGTTTATCAGGACTTGAAGAGCGATAAAAAGTACCAATCATTGGCGATTTTATAGTTACGTATTTTGAACTTTCATCAACCGGGTCAACGGGTTTGGTTTCAATAGCTGCAGGAAGTGCAGCAGCTGCTGCTGGTAATACTGTAGCGGTAGCCGGAGCTATAGTGTTTATAACCGTAGGCGCCTGGTTAGTTTTAATTGTTATTTTGAAGTCTTTTTGCTCTATGGCTACTTCATTAACGCCTGAACGGGAAACAAACTTAATAAGTTCCTGAATTTGTTTAATATCCATTTGATGTGATTTTAAAAAGATGTATATCTTTAGATAATACTAAGTTAAGATTATTTTTTTGTAAAATTAATATGCCCATTTTAAGTAAATAGAACCCCAGGTAAATCCACCTCCAAAAGCTGCTAATATAAGTGTGTCACCTTTTTTAAGCTGATTTTCCCATTCCCAAATACAAAGTGGGATGGTTCCATTAGTGGTATTTCCATATTTTTCAATATTGATCATGACCTTTTCTTGGCCCAGTCCCATTCGGGAAGCTGTTGCGTCAATGATTCTTTTATTTGCCTGATGTGGCACCAGCCAGGCGATATCATTTGCCGTTAATTGATTGCGGTCCATGATTTCTTTGGCCACATTAGCCATGTTTGTTACCGCAAATTTGAAAACTGCCTGGCCTTCCTGGTGTACAAAATGCTCGTGGTTATCTATAGTTTGATGAGATGCTGGACTGACAGAGCCTCCAGACTTTATGTTAAGGTAGTTTCTGCCAGAACCATCTGTGCGAAGGATGGAATCTATGATGCCATTTTCTTCTTCATTGGGTTCTAAAAGTACGGCACCGCAACCGTCGCCAAAAATGATGCAGGTAGTGCGGTCTTCATAATTGATAATGGAAGACATTTTATCTCCACCCACCACTAAAACTTTTTTGTGCTTGCCAGATTCAATGAATTGTGATGCTGTGGTGAGCCCGAATATAAAACCTGAACATGCAGCCTGTAAATCATAACCCCATGCATTGATAGCGCCGATCTTATCGGCTAAAATATTTGCCGTGGCGGGAAACTGCTGATCGGGTGTGGTAGTGCAAAAAATAATGAGTTCAATTTCTTCGGCAGAAATACCACGCTTTTTAAGTAAGCCATTTACAGCATGTACTGCCATATCTGAGGTGCCAAGTCCTTCACCTTTTAATATTCTACGTTCCTTGATACCCGTTCTGGAGGTTATCCATTCATCTGTGGTTTCAACGATTGATTCCAGTTCCTGATTAGTTAAAACATATTCAGGAACGTAACCATGAACCGCAGTAATTGCGGCGCGGACTTTACTCATTTTTATTTTATTTAAAAGCGGCCTGTATTTTAGCTACAAGGCCTGTAGTAATCATTTCTCGTGACTGCATGATCATGTTTTTGACCGCAAGAGGACTGGAAATTCCATGACCAATAATTACTGGGGCATTTACACCAAGAACAGGGCTGCCGCCGTAGTTTTCGTAATTAAAGCGATCGAAGAACTCATCTTTAAATCCTTTTTTTATAGTGAGCACGTAAAAAGATTCTGCAAGCTTTAGCATAATGTTTCCTGTAAAACCATCACAAACAATGACATCAGCCTTTTTATTAAAAAGATCCCTTCCTTCAATATTGCCAACAAAATTGATCTGTTTACATTCTTTCATTAAGGAAAAAGCAGCCATGCTTAATACATTGCCTTTTTTATCTTCTTCGCCCAAATTCATCAATGCTACTTTAGGGTTTTTGACCTGCATTACTGTTTCTGAATATAAACTTCCTAAAATACCAAACTGGAGTAAAAAATCAGGCTTACAATCGGCGTTGGCACCTACATCCAGCATGACACCAATGCCTCCATCCAATTTAGGTACAATGCTAGTTATGCAAGGTCTAAGGATATTGGTGCAGGTTTTTACACTTAATACAGCTCCAACAAGCATAGCGCCAGAATTACCTGCGCTGGCAAAAGAATCAATCTTACCGTGTTTAAGTAAGTCAAAACCTATTGATATACTGGAATTTGGCTTTTGAGCGATCGACTTCGTGGGATGGTCACCCATGCCTATTACTTCCTCCGTATGAAAGTATTCAAAATGATCAGGGTCGAACCCTTGTTCGGAAAGTAAAGGTTTAATCTGCTGAGTATCGCCAATCAGAACAAGGTGTTCTCCAGGCGATAGTATTTGATGAGCAGCTATTGCTCCCAAAACGTTAGCTTTGGGAGCATAATCTCCGCCCATTATATCGAGACCTATTTTCATAGTAAAAAATCAGTTTGTGTAGAGAGCATTAATGTGCATTTTTTTTGAATGCCTAAGTTAAACTTAAACACAAGCAAAACACAAACTATTTTTCAAGGATATTAACCTATAGAGGTGTTTTCGATAACTAATTTACCATTGTAGTACAAGTTACCATCAACATTGTAGGCACGGTGAGGAATATGTATTGCACCTGTTGTTTGGCAAGTAGCCAAAGAAGGAGCTTCTGCTTTATAGTGTGTTCTTCTTTTGTCTCTTCTACTTTTAGAAATCTTACGTTTAGGATGTGCCATTACTGATTTGTTTAATTATTATTTTAATTTTTTTAATGCTGCCCACCTTGGGTCTTCATCGTTCTTTTCTTCTTCATGTGCTGTGCCTGTACTCAGGTTTTCCAACCTTGCGATCATTTCTTTATCGCATTGCTGGCCTTCACCATTCTCTTCACAGACTTTAATAAAAGGTACCGATACACTAATGAATTCGTAAAAAATTCCAGCGAGATCGATATTACTTTCTTTTTTATTTATTACAATAATCTCCAGATCATCGCTTTCTGTATCATCGTCGGCAAACTTAACAATTTGTCGATCTTTAATATCAATCTTAGCATTAAATTCTGCCAAACATTTATCGCAATCTAATTTTACGGTACCCAAAATCTGGATTTGTAAAATTAACATTGTTTCTTGCTTATCGAGCTCAACTGTCGCCTTTAAAGTACCTTCTTTAATTGAAGAGTACTCAAAAGCACCAAAAAAGCTGTTATCAAGGTCAAACTCGAATTCATGTTTGCCAATTTTTAAGCCAGTAAAGGGGATCGAAAATTGTTTTAAAGCTCTCAATTGTAACCAAATTTTAGCCCGCAAATGTATGAATTAATTTGACATAAATAAAATCATTTTTATAAAATGTTTGGCCACTTAATTTGCGTCATCCTTAACATCAGATGCTGTTTCTATTATTTTGCCCCCAGACCTTAATTGAGTGCTCAATAAACTTTCCTGTTCTCTTCTGTTTTTTACGATGTGGGTGGCTGCAAAAATAGCTTCTATAAATGAAGTGGGGTCTGCAACGTTTTTTCCGGCAATGTCATATCCCGTTCCATGATCAGGAGAGGTGCGCACTACTTTTAAGCCTGCGGTATAATTTACGCCTGTACTAAAAGCAATTGATTTAAAGGGTATCAAGCCTTGGTCATGGTACATCGCTAATACTGCATCAAATTGTTTATAAGTGTTATTGCCAAAAAAACCGTCGGCTGGGTAGGGGCCGAAACAGATGATTCCTTTATCAAAAGCCTCCTGAATGGCAGGGATAATAATATCGGCTTCTTCACTGCCCAATAAGCCGTTATCGCCAGCATGTGGGTTTAATCCCAATATGGCGATTTTAGGTTTTTCTATCCAGAAATCTTTTTTAAGGCTTTCATTGATCAGTTTTAATTTCTTAACGATCATGTCTTTTGTAATCGTGCCGGCAACATCTTTTAATGGAATGTGGCCCGTTACCACGCCAACCTTTAGGTCTTCACTGATAAGGAACATCAAAACATCTGAACTGCCACTGCGTTCTTGAAGATATTCGGTATGGCCCGGAAATTTAAAAGTTTCTGATTGTATGTTAAATTTATTGATAGGTGCAGTAACCAGGGCATCTATTTCTCCGCTGATTAAATCTTCTGTAGCCTTTTCCAGAGATAATAAGGCGTATTTTCCGCCAATTTCTGTAGAGATACCTAGCTCAATTTTTACATCTTCTTCCCAGCAATTAATCAGGTTGGCTTTTTTAGGATTGGCCAAACTTGCGCTATTAATGACGTTAAAATTAAAATCAGTTAGACCTAATGCTTTCCTATGGTAAGAAGCCACTTTCGTGTGCCCATATACAATAGGGGTGCAATAGTCCAGAATACTGTTGTTGGCTAAAGTCTTAAGAATAACTTCTAAACCAATTCCATTAACATCACCAATGCTAATCCCTATTTTTACTTTATTGCTCATGCTCAACTTAGAATTTAGCGCAAATTACAAGATTTTAACAATATTGTTAGTCCGATACTGTTAAAACTTTGCTTATTTTGCGTGCTTAGATCAGGAAAGCATGAGTTTGGTAAGGGCAAAGAAACATTTAGGACAACATTTTTTAACAGATAAAAACATTGCAGCAAAAATTGTTAACGGGCTGATACATACAGATCAGTATAAACAAGTATTGGAAGTTGGGCCTGGAATGGGTATTCTATCTGATTTATTATTGCAACGTCAGGATTTGGAAACCTATATGATTGATATTGATGTGGAGTCTTATCGTTTTCTGCAAGGTAAATACCCCCAATTGGGAAATAGACTTATAAATGGAGATTTTTTAAAGCTTGATTTAACTACTATATTTCCAGGTAAATTCGCCATCATTGGCAACTTTCCTTATAATATTTCTTCACAGATTTTATTTAAAATTTTGGAACACCGTGGTCAGGTTGTTGAAATGGTGGGTATGTTCCAAAAGGAAGTTGCAGAACGCTGTGCTTCTAAATCGGGAACCAAAGATTATGGGATTCTGAGTGTATTGATTCAGGCTTACTATGATATTGAATATTTGTTTTCTGTAAAACCAGGAACTTTTAATCCTCCGCCAAAAGTGAATTCTGGTGTAATCAGGCTGAGCAGAAATAATACTGTAGCATTGCCATGTGATGAAAAGCTTTTTTGGCGCACCGTTAAAGGTGGCTTTAACCAAAGAAGGAAAACATTAAGAAATGCGCTGTCGGGCACCATTTCTAAAGACAGAATGGATGATCATCCATTTTTTGATAAACGTGCAGAGCAGCTCAGTGTTGCTGACTTTATTGCGCTGACCCAACATTTAACACATTTGAATACTATTGCTGAATCATAAAAACACCTTTAAATGAAGAGCCCAAAAATATTAATAGTTGACGACCTGCATCCTGTTTTTAAAGAAAGAGCAGCAGCATTAGGTTATGTTGTGGATGACCAGCCTTTAATTAGTCGTGAGGAAGCCCTATCGGTTATTGCCAATTATGAAGGTATTGCTGTTCGTACAAAATTCAGGATTGACCAGGAGTTTATGGATGCTGCTCATCAATTAAAATTTGTAGCAAGAGCAGGAGCCGGACTGGACAATATTGACGTGAAGCATGCCTCATTAAAGAATATAAAGCTATTGAATGCTCCTGAAGGGAATCGGGATGCCGTTGGTGAACATGCTGTGGGTATGCTGCTTTCCTTAATGAATAACTTTAATAGAGCAGATGCCGAAATTAGAAAGAGAATCTGGTACCGGGAAGGTAACCGTGGTTTTGAGTTGAAAGGCAAAACGGTAGGCATTATCGGTTATGGTTTTATGGGAAAAAGTTTTGCTAAGAAACTTTCTGGTTTTGAGGTAAAGGTAATTGCCTATGATAAATATAAAACAGGTTTTTCTGATGCTTTTGCTCAGGAAGTGAGTATGGAAGAAATTGTGAGGAACAGTGATGTGCTCAGTCTGCATGTTCCCCTTACCGCTGAAACGAGGCAAATGGTGGATAGGGAATACCTGTTTCATTTTAAGAAGCCGTTTTTTCTCCTCAATACTGCCCGTGGCGAAATTTTAAATACCACAGCACTGTTAGCGGCCATTGATGATGGCAGGGTTTTAGGCGCTGGTTTAGATGTGTTGGAGGTAGAAAAGTTTCCTGCATTGGCAGAACAAGATTGGTATAAAGAACTGATTGGTTGTGAGAAGGTGCTTTTAACGCCACATGTTGGCGGCTGGACCTTTGATTCATATCGTAAAATATCAGAAGTATTAGCGGATAAGCTGGGTAATATGTAATTAAATATTTGCATTTGTAATTATTCCCTATTATCTTCGTTATAATTGGATGCAAGACTATATGGGCTTTATGCCGGTATGGTCTTGTTTGTATTTTAGAGAAGCCTGTGGAAATAGGTACGGAGTAGAAATAAAAGTATTAAAAAAATAATTGAGCCATGACAGAAGTTACGTATTATACGGAAGAGGGTTTAGATAAACTTAAGAAAGAGATACATTATCTAAAAACAACCGGTAGACAGCTCATTTCTAAAGCTATTGCGGAAGCAAGGGATAAGGGTGATCTTTCTGAGAATGCAGAATATGATGCAGCTAAAGAAGCACAAGGTTTGCATGAAGCAAAAATATCAAAATTATCGAATACCCTTTCGACTGCAAGATTAATTGATGAATCTAAATTAGATTCTACCAAAGTATTGGCTTTGTCTATAGTAAAAATAAAGAATATTAAGAATGGTGCAACCATGACTTACCAGTTAGTGGCAGAGTCGGAGGCGGATATGAAAACGGGTAAAATATCGGTAAAATCGCCCATTGCCCAGGGTTTGCTCGGGAAATCTGTAGGAGATAAAACAGAAATTGAGGTTCCTGCGGGAAAAATAGAATTTGAAGTTTTAGAAATTAGCAGGTAATTAACTTTTAAACAGCACAGATGGCAAGTATCTTTTCGAAAATTGTTAGTGGAGAAATCCCTGCACATGTAGTGGCCGAGACCATAGATTTTATGGCTTTTTTAGATATAAATCCTTTAACGATGGGTCATGTATTGGTGATTCCGAAAAAGGAAATTGATTACCTGTTCGATATGGATGAGGAGAGTTATTTCGGACTAACCTTATTTGCAAAGATTGTGGCTCAAGCTTTAAAAAAGGCTTTTCCTTGTGTTAAGGTCGGGGTGGCCGTAATAGGATTGGAAGTTCCGCATGTGCACATTCATTTAATTCCGATGAATAAGGTGAGTGATATGAATTTCAGTCAGGAAAAACTTAATCCTACAGAAGAAGAACTGGAAATAGCTGCTGAAAAAATTAAAGCGGAGTTGTAACCAGGAGTTTTTTTCCTTATAACTAAAAAGAGGTTTCTCCAAAGAGAAACCTCTTTTTAGTTATAAGGAAATCTGAATGGATGTAAAATCGGATACAAGTAACATTATTACTTCATTTGAAGATTATTAGTACAAATTTACCATGTTCCCGTTATTAAAAATAAGTTAAACACAAATAGGCATTTTAAAATACCTATTTTTAAAGTTTTGTAACCAATAAGCACATATGAAATTTAATTTTTTAAAGTTAGGAACAACGGCTTCCGTCTTGCTGCTGAGCTCGGCATTAGTTTCTGCTCAACAACCTACAGCACAGCCAGAGATTGGGCTGAATGACCTTTCCTCATTCAAAGATCCAGGAAAGACCTGGTTTATAAGCAGCGGGGTTACTGCTGAATTAAACACCACTAATTCATTAAATACGGCTAAAGGATCGGGTGTTCTGGTCAACATCCCTACCAAGAAAAATCATGGAAGCGACTTATCGACCATTGCTGAACACGGTGATATGCTATTGGAGCTGGATTACCTGATGGCTAAAGGTTCCAATTCTGGTGTTTATTTACAAGGTATTTATGAGATTCAACTAGAAGATTCCTGGGGAGTTAAAATACCTCTATCATCGAATAATGGCGGAATCTATGAACGCTGGGACGATTCAAAGCCCGAGGGGCAAAAAGGTTATGGCGGCTATGCACCACGGCAGAATACTGCTAAAGCTCCAGGCTTATGGCAACACCTTAAAGTAGCATTTCAGGCACCACGTTTTGACGCTTCAGGGAATAAAGTTTCTAATGCCCGTATTTTAACAGTAGATCTTAATGGGGTAATCATTCATGACAATGTAGAACTATTTGGGCCTACAAGAGGTGCTAATAGCAAAGAAAAAGCATTGGGTTCTTTGCGCTTGCAAGGAGATCACGGAGCAGTGGCTTTTAGGAATATTAAAATTGCGCCACTTCCTTTAGAAATGTTGAATGGAGGTCAGAAAGGTGGGAATAATCCAGATCCTATTTATATTGATGCGCCATCAAATACGATGATCCGTAGTTTTGTAGATGTTGCGGAGCACCAAAGAGTAGTACATGCTATCTCTGTGGGAAGTTCGCAACAGGTTCATTATAGCTATGACCTGGACAATGGACTTCTTTTGCAGGCATGGCGTGGCGAGTTTATTGATGCTACTCCGATGTGGCATGAAAGAGGCAATGGTTCTTCAAAAGCCCGTGGAAGTTTAACTCCATTTACTAAAAAACCGGTTCCTTCCATAACAAAATTAGCTAACTCACAATCGGCATGGTTAACAGATACCACTGGAACTGGGTTCCGTACAAAAGGTTATATCATGGATACAGAAGATCGTCCGGAGTTTAAATACCATATTTATGGCGCTTTGGTTACCGATGCGATTAAAGCTTTGGAAAACGGGCAAGGACTAAGTAGGGAGATTTCTTTAGATAAACCCATAGATAATGCTTATTTATTATTAGCTGATGCTGTTGATATCACAGAGCTCTCTAAAGGTTTTTTTCTGGTTGATGATCAATCCTTTTATTTGAAGTTTGAAAATTCAAAAGATAAACCAGTGATCAGGGAGGTAAATGGAAGAAAAGAACTGGTAATACTTCTTCGTGATAAGCTAAACTATTCTATTTTATTTTAATCCAGATTGAATGAGGACATAAACATGTGTCATTATAGCGCATGTTTTTCTATTTGAAATTTGAAAAAACTAATACTACTAATGAAATATACTTTTAAAATGCTGGCAATGCTGGCTTTATGCTTTAGTTTTACTACCGTATTTGCACAGGAAACACCAAAGGAGGAAGATTTCTTCAAAATCATGAAAATGAGAGTGCCCGAAGGCATAGTGCTGGAAGTTGGGGGTTTGGTAACTTTGCCAAATGGTGATTTAGGGATTTCTACCCGCCGTGGTGATGTCTTTATTGTTGAAAACCCTACCAGTAGCAGACCTTATTTCCGCAAGTTTGCTACGGGGCTACATGAGATTTTGGGTTTGGCTTACCGTGATGGTGCTTTTTTTGTAGCGCAAAGAGGTGAGCTGACGAAACTGATCGATAAAAATATGGACGGTAAGGCTGATGTTTATGAAACTATTTATGCATGGCCATTAAGTGGGCATTACCATGAATACAGTTTTGGTCCTAAAATAGCCCCTAATGGGTCATTCTTTGTAACGGCAAATGTTGCTTTTGGCAATGAGGAATGGTGGCGTGCTGAAAGTCGTGTGCCTATGCGCGGTTGGGCAATGAACATTACAGAAGATGGTAAAATGAAACCTTGGGCAGCTGGATTACGTTCTCCAGCAGGGATGAATGTTATTGATGGTCAACTATTCTATACCGAAAATCAAGGCGATTGGGTAGGATCAGGCGCAATATGGAAAGTGAATGAAGGTGATTTTATGGGGCATCCAGCAAGTTTAAGATGGGCAGGGCGCTCTGACTCACCTTTAAAATTTACTGCTGAAGATTTCTACTCAAAAATTGATGAACGCAGGATAAAAAATGATCAAGGCAGATATATCAAGCCTGAAAATAGGGTTAATGAAAATTTTAAAACCCTATTTGATATGAAAAAGGAAATTCCCGCACTTCGATTGCCTGCAGTTTGGCTTCCTTATGCAACACTAGGAATCTCTACTTCAGAACCAGTGAAGATACCAAAAGGTACGTTTGGGCCTTTTGAAGGTCAGCTTCTTATTGGCGACCAGGGGATGAGTATCATTTCCAGAGTTTTTATGGAAAAGGTGAACGGTGAAGAACAAGGCGCTTCATTCCTGTTTCGTAGTGGTTTCCGTTCAGGAGTTTTAAGATTGGCCTGGGCCACTGATGGTTCCTTATTTGTTGGGGAAACTAACAGAGGCTGGGGATCGGCAGGTGATGCGAATGAAGGTTTAGAGCGCTTGGTTTATAATAACAAGATGCCTTTTGAAATGAAAGCCGTCAGGGCAATGCCTGATGGTTTTGAAATTGAATTTACCCTTCCCGTTGATCTAAAGTCAGCTCAGGATATCGCTTCTTACGATGTGGAAAGCTTTATCTATAAATATCAACCTGTTTATGGTTCGCCACCGGTAAATAAAGAACGCCTAAAGATTAAAGGAGTTAAAGTTTCACCGGATGGCTTAAGGGCAAGGATCGTAGTAGATAACCTGCGTAAATACTATATTCATACTATTACTGTTAATGGTGTTCGTGAAAAACAGAATTTCTATTCGCTTGTTCATCCAATTGCTTACTATACTTTAAATAATATTCCTGATGGCACAAAGTTGGCTGCTAATGAGTTGAGCACCAAAGATTCTTCAAAAGAATTTTTCGGGGATGTTACACCAAAAGCTGTGGCAACAAAAAAGATGAATGCGAAAGGAAAGACGACTGCTTCAACAAAAAAAGCCGTAGCTAGTAAAGGGAAAAATACTGCTGCAGTAACCAAAGCACCAACTTATGCAGAAGTTAAAGGACTGTTGGCAAATAATACCTGTCTGGCTTGTCATAGTACTACAAAAAGACAAATCGGGCCTTCTTTTATTGATGTTGCTAAACGCAAATACGCAGATGAAAAAATTCTGCAGTTGATTCATAACCCTAAACCGGAGAACTGGCCTGGATATTCTACTGAAATGCCTCCTATGCCTCAGGTATCTAAAGGAGATGGATTAAAAATTGCTGCATGGATTAATTCTTTAAATAAATAAAAAATAGCTTCTATTGGCTATTACTAAATTTATTTCCCTATTTTAAAGGCCCGTATAGCATGCGGGCCTTTAGCTTTTATTGATTTTTATAAGCTGATAATGGTTTCATTAATAAATTTTTTATTTTAAATAGAAAGCAATGGTTAAAAGGTATTTAAGGTTAGGTGTATTCCTGCTGTTAGGGTCATTAATGTTATTAGGTGGATTCACGCTGAGTAGTTTTAAAAAAGAGAAACGATTTACGATTACAGAAAATAAGGCGGAGAAAAGAGTTGATATTACAGTGGATGGTAAACCTTTTACTTCCTACATCTACCCTGATGAATTAATGAAACCTGTATTATATCCATTGCGAACTTCAAAAGGAACTCTTGTTACGCGGGGCTGGCCTTTAATTCCGCGGGCAGGAGAGCGTGTTGATCATCCTCATCATGTAGGTATGTGGTTTAACTATGGTGATGTTAATGGATTAGACTTCTGGAATAATTCTACTGCGATACCTGCTGAAAAGAAAAATGAATATGGTACGATTAAGCACATTGCGGTGAATAAAATGACTGCTGATGATGATAAAGCAGTTTTAGAGGTAACCATGGACTGGCAGAAGCCAGATGGCACAAGCCTTATAAAGCAAGATGCAAAATATATATTTACAAAAAATAGCGAAGGCCTTGCTATTGAATTGATTACTAAATTGACTAGTTTAAAAGAAGATGTCTCATTTAAAGATAATAAAGAAGGTTTATTGGGTATTCGTGTTGCACGGGAGTTGGAACATCCCTCAGATAAACCAGAGAAATTTACAGATGCAAAGGGGATAGCTACTGACGTAGCCAAATTGAGTAATGAAGGGGTAACAGGTAAATACCGAAGTAGCAAAGGGATTGAGGGGGATGATGTTTGGGCTACCCGGGCAAAATGGATGAATTTGAATGGAAAAATTGGAGATGAATTGATTTCATTAGTGATACTTGATCATCCTAAAAATGTTGGTTATCCTAGCTATTGGCATGCTCGTGGTTATGGATTATATGCTGCAAATCCACTCGGACAGAAGGAATTTAGCAAAGGTAAGGAAGTCTTAGCTTATGAGCTGAAAGCAGGTAAGTCTGTAGTTTTCAGGTATAAAGTGCTAATTAGTTCTGGTGTTAATCTTCCTGACAATCAGGTGAATGCGGCTTTTGATAAGTTTTCACATTCCAAATAGACTTCTTGTTAGGATCTTTATTTTAGTTTATCGTTATTCTGGTGTCTATCGGCATCGCGGATGCTGTTTTTAGTCATTTTATCTGCTAAAGCAGTCGTTAAATCTATACCGGTTTGGTTGGCAAGGCAAATCAAAACAAACAATACATCTGCCATTTCTTCACCGAGGTCTACAGCTTCATCACTTTTTTTAAACGATTGTTCGCCGTATTTTCTGGACATGATCCTGGCTACTTCGCCAACTTCTTCCATTAAAATTGCGGTATTAGTCAATTCGTTAAAGTAGCGGACACCTGTAGAGGTAATCCATTGGTCTACGTTTTCCTGTGCTTCTTTAATGGTCATTATTCCTTGTTTTTAGTGTCAATGATGATTGTTACTGGTCCATCATTTAACAGGCTTATTTTCATGTCGGCACCAAAAATGCCTGTTTGGATTTCCTTTTGAATCAGGAGAGAAAGTTTTTTTACCATACTTTCATACATTGGTATGGCCTTATCTGCTCTGGCTGCGCGTGTAAAACCTGGCCTGTTGCCTTTTTTCGTTGTGCCAAAAAGAGTAAACTGACTAATCAATAAAATATTCCCGTTAATGTCTGCCAGGGATTTATTCATTAAACCCTTTTCATCACTAAATATACGCAAGCCCGAAATTTTCTGTGCTAACCAGTCCAAATCTTCGGAAGAATCGGCATCTTCTATTCCAATTAAGACTAATAAACCCTGGTCAATTGCACCGGTAATCTTTTCTTCAACTAGGCAGCTTGCCTGTGTTACTCTCTGGATAACTGCTCTCATGTAATCTTATACTTTTTATGCCCTGGTTTCGTTTCCGTGGTAAATGCTCAAATAGCTTTCATACCTGCTGAGTGCTATCGCGCCTTCTTCTACGGCTTTAATAACGGCGCAGCCTGGTTCGTTAATATGTCTGCAATTATTAAACCTACATTGATTCATTAATGCGCGCATTTCAACGAAATAGTGACCAAGCTCTTCTGGTCGGATGTCAAAGATGCCTAATTCCCGGATTCCAGGTGAATCAATTAAATAACCGCCAAAGGGTAGGGTATGCATTTCGGCGAAAGTAGTGGTATGCTGGCCCTTATCGCTTGATTCAGAAATGATTCCTGTCCTAATGTCCTGTCCCGGTAATAAGGCATTGATCAGACTAGATTTTCCGACTCCAGAATGCCCAGCGAAAAGTGTCTTTTTGTTTTTTAAAAGCGCTTCTATTTGAGCCATATTAGTTCCTTTTATGGCGGAAACTTCATAACATGGATAGCCTATTTTCTCATAAATACTTTTATAGTCGGCTAGGATTTCTAGACCTTCAATTGAAAACAGATCCAACTTATTGAAAATAAGCATTGTTGGGATGCGATAAGCTTCAGAAGTGACTAAAAACCTGTCAATAAAGCCTAAAGATGTTCTTGGTGAAGCGAGGGTAACGATAAGAAAGGCCTGATCCAAATTAGCGGCAATGATTTGCGCCTGTTTGGATAAGTTGATTGATTTACGAATAATGTAATTTTTTCTTTCTTTTAGCTGATGTATAACTCCAGTATTTGCATTGGGTTCCAAATCAAACTCCACCTGGTCTCCTACCGCAATAGGGTTTGTGGTTTGAATTCCCTGTATCCGGAACTTCCCTTTAATTCTGCAGTCATAATCTTGTCCATCCTTTGCATGTACCTGATACCAGCTTCCTGTTGATTTAATTACTAATCCTTGCATATGAAGTGGTAAAGGTATCGAATTAATATTTTTTAACAATCATTTGGTATTTAGAAAAATATAACTTTACTTTATGCCCAGCATAGTTAGTCTATAAATTAAGTAATGTATAACCTGTATTCAACCATTATTATTATTATTACCACCATTACCGGGGAATCCGGAGGGAGGTAAGCTAATGGTTAAAAAATATTATAAATTGTAACCACAAAAAGCGCCTTCCTCTAAACAGGGAGGCGCTTTTTTTTTAATCTAAGAACATGAACATTTTAAAATTTGGCGGCACATCGGTAGGATCAGCCAAAAGCATCAGCGCTTTGCTGGACATCGTTGAAGAATCACGCAAGAAGGAAGATTGTATTATTGTACTATCTGCCATGAGTGGTGTTACCAATCTTTTATTGGAAATGGCCGAGCGGGCCCAGCTTGGGGAAGATTATATGGCACCATTGTTAGCTATTGAGGAGAAGCATTTTGAAATAATACGTGCTTTGTTACCTGCATCAGCTCAAAATCCAGTATTCACTAAACTTAAAATATACTTCAATGAATTGGAGGACATTTTACAGGCTGTTTTAAATATACAGGAGTTAACTGCGCAAACCAAAGATTTGATTTTAAGCTATGGTGAACGCTGCTCTACTTTTATGGTGAGTCACATTGCGAAACAAAAATTTGCAGATGTGGAAGCTGTAGATGGTGCACAGCTGATTAAAACCGACAGTAATTTCGGGCAAGCCAAAGTAGACATGGACTTGAGTGAATTGCTAATCAGTGATTTCTATGCTGCTCATACAGGGAAATTACTTTTCGTTACCGGTTTTATTTCTAGTAACGAGGCTGGGCGGGTAACCACACTTGGTAGGGGTGGTAGTGATTATACAGCTGCTATATGGGGTTCTGCATTGAATGCTGGAGAGATACAAATTTGGACAGATGTTAATGGCATGCTTACTGCTGATCCGAGGATAGTAGAAAAAGCTTTTTCATTGCCAGAACTAAGTTATACTGAGGCTATGGAGCTTTCTTATTTTGGTGCAAAAGTCATATACCCACCGACCATGACACCTGCCTTTTTAAAAAAAATACCAATTGTTATTAAAAATACGTTTGATGCAGCATTTGCGGGAACCTACATCCGCCATGATGTTAAACACTCGGAGCTTCCTATAAAAGGTATATCCTCAATTGATGAAATTAGTATTCTGAATCTTTCTGGAAGTGGTATGGTTGGTAAAACCGGGTTTAGCGGTCGCTTATTTTCATTGTTATCCAGAGAGCAGATCAATGTGGTCCTCATTACGCAATCCTCTTCAGAACATAGCATCACTTTCGCAGTAAATCCTGCAGATGCCATTAAAGCCTTAAATTTAATCAGCAAAGAGTTTGAGTTAGAGTTACAAGCTAAGAAATTGGAATATCCTCAAGTGGAGAATGAACTTTCTGTGTTGGCTATCGTAGGGGAAAATATGAAACACACACCTGGTATATCAGCCAGGTTGTTTAATGCCCTTGGACGAAATGGTGTCAACGTCCGGGCAATTGCTCAAGGTTCTTCAGAATACAATATTTCTGTTATTCTATCTAAATCGGATCTTTCTAAAGCGGTTAATGCCGTACACGATGCCTTTTATGAAGACCTAAAGAAAACTTTGAATATCTTTTGTCTGGGTACAGGCAACATTGGAAAGGAATTGTTTAAACAACTTGAAAAACAAATGCCTTTCCTTGCGGAAAATAATGACCTACAGGTAAAAGTTATGGGAATAAGCAATTCCAAGCAAATGTATCTCAGCGAAAAAGGTATAGCACTTGACAATTGGCAATTAAAGCTTGACGAACATGCAGAGCCAGCAGATTTAAAGTTGTTTGTGAAGAAAATGAAAGCCATGAATTTACCAAACTGTGTATTTGTGGACAATACGGCCAGCGTTAATCCAGTAAATTATTATAAGGAAATTTTGGAAGGAAGCATTTCTATTGTTACTTGTAATAAAATTGGTAATTCTGCAGATTATGAACAGTATTGTGCGTTCAAAAAGGCAGCAAGAAAGTATAGTGTAGATTTTTATTATGAAACTAATGTAGGTGCCGGACTACCAATTATCCGTACGCTGAAAGACCTGATGATGAGTGGGGATAAAGTTGCCAAAATAGAAGCTATCCTGTCGGGTACTATCTCTTATATTTTTAATAATTTTAAGGGAGAACGGCTTTTTCACACTGTAGTTAAAGAGGCTCAGGAGTTGGGTTATACCGAGCCTGATCCACGGGATGATTTGAATGGTAAAGACTTTATGCGTAAAATGTTGATTCTTGCGCGTGATGCTGGTTATGCCATGGAAGAACAAGATATTTCTATAGAAAGTATGTTACCTCCAGCTTGTTTAGCTGCCAATTCTGTTACCGAATTTTATCAGGAACTCGAAAACAATGCTGCTTATTTTGAAAATATGAAAACTCAAGCAGCAAATCACCAACAGGTGCTTCGCTATATTGGAAAACTGGAAGATGGTAAAGTGGAAATTACTTTACAAATGGTAGATGAAAGTCATCCGTTTTTTGCACTATCAGGTAGCGACAATATTATTTCATTTACGACCGACCGTTATAAAGATAGGCCATTGGTAGTTAAAGGGCCTGGTGCAGGTGCAGAAGTTACTGCTGCCGGTGTTTTTGCTGATATTATTAATGTAGGTAAGAAATGAGGAATTCTGTAAAAGTTTTTGCACCGGCTACGGTAGCCAATGTAGTTTGTGGATTTGATGTGCTGGGTTTTGCCGTGAATGCCCCTGGTGATGAGGTAGTGATGCATTTAACAGATAAACCAGGTGTTTTTATTTCTAAAATAACAGGTGATGATGGCCGTTTGCCATTAGATCCGTTTAAAAATACAGTGAGTGCCAGTGTGCAGCATTACTTGCAGCATATTGGTAGAAATGATGTGGGTGTAAGTATTGAATTGCACAAGAAAATGCCAATTGGTAGTGGTTTAGGTTCTAGTTCTGCTAGTACGGTAGCTGGGTTGTTTGCGGTTAATACACTAATGGATAATCTGTTAACTAATAAAGAGTTGGTTCCGTTTGCGATGAAAGGAGAGGAGCTCGCTTGCGGTTATGGCCATGCAGATAATGTTGCCCCGGCATTGCTTGGTGGTTTTGTGCTCATTAGAAGTTATGAACCTTTGGATGTAATTAGTCTACCTTTCCCAGAAGAACTCTACGCTGCCATTGTTTATCCAGAAGTAGATGTGCCAACAAAAGATGCAAGGCAAATGATCCGCTCTAAAGTCTTGTTGAAAAATGCGGTGACCCAGTGGGGGAACGTTGCAGGCTTAGTGAGTGGTTTGTTTTTAAAAGATTATGATTTAATTGGCAGGAGTATGGTGGATGTTCTTGTGGAACCTACCAGGTCAATCTTGATTCCTGATTTTTATAAAATGAGGTGTTTAGCAATGGAAAAAGGTGCAATTGGCTTTGGTATCTCAGGCTCAGGTCCTTCAGTATTTGCCCTAACCAAAGATGAAAGTACCGCCCATGCAATTACACAAGTATTACAGCAACAACTAAAGGGCATCAATATCAATAGTCTGGCCTTTGTTTCACCTGTAAACAAACAAGGGCCAGTAATACTTGATTAACGTTTTTATATCAACTTTAGTAAAATAACCATGAAATTATACAGCACCAATAACCATCAAATAAATGTTGCCTTTCCAGAGGCGGTATTTAACAGCATGCCCCAAGATAAAGGGTTATATATGCCTGATCATATTCCTACATTGGATGCCGAATTTTTGAGTCACATCGGCGATTATAGTTTGCCGGAAATAGCCTTTAAAGTTGCTTCTGCGCTTTTAGGCGATGCCATTCCTGAGGGAGATTTAAAGCTCCTGGTTGAAGATGCTATCAATTTTGATGCACCTGCAAAGCGCCTTGATAAAAATACTTATGTATTGGAGTTATTCCATGGGCCTTCGCTAGCTTTTAAAGATTTCGGTGCCCGTTTTATGAGTAGGGTGATGGCTTATTTCTTAAATGACGATGAACAAATGTTGGATGTGCTAGTGGCAACTTCTGGCGACACTGGTGGTGCAGTAGCACTTGGGTTTTTAGGCGTGCCAAATACCCGGGTTACTATTTTGTATCCTGTAGGAAAGGTAAGCGAGATCCAGGAATTACAGCTGTGCACCAACGGACAAAACATTCACGCTATAGCAATAGATGGAACTTTTGATGATTGCCAGCACTTAGTGAAACAAGCTTTTTCCGATGTAGAATTAAGCACAAAAAGAAGGCTTACTTCAGCAAATTCTATCAATATCTCTAGGTTAATACCGCAGACTTTTTATTATTTTTATGCTTATGCACAAATGGTAAAACAGGGGAAAACGGAGGTAGTGTTTTCTGTTCCAAGTGGTAATTTTGGTAATCTTGCTGCAGGCCTGATGGCCAGTAAAATGGGCTTGCCTGTAAAACAATTTATAGCAGCTACAAATGCAAATGATACTGTTCCCCGATACCTGGAGACTGGTATTTATGAAACCAAACCTTCTGTACAAACCTATGCCAATGCAATGGATGTTGGCGCTCCAAGTAATTGGGTTCGTATTATGGATCTATTTGGTCAGGATCGTTCAGTAGTTCAAAAGTTAGTGAAAGGTTATACTTATAATGATGAGCAAACACTTCATGCTATCGAGTCTATCTATAAGAGATATAACTATGTAGCTTGTCCGCATACTGCAATTGCCTGGTTGGCATTAGAAGAATATACTGCGGCACAACCTAATGAAGATTTTGCCGGTGTATTCCTCTCTACAGCCCACCCATGTAAGTTTCCAGCGATTTTTCCCATTGAAATAGCTGGGGATATAGAAATGCCCGAACAAGTATTGGAGATGAATTCAAAAGTAAAGCAAGCTGTTGCTATGGAAGCAGACTTTGAAACTTTTAAAGCTTATTTGTTAAACCTTTAAGGGTTTAGCAAATAAGCTTTGTTGATATAGTTTTTATTTATAATGTTTTAAGAATAAATAGTTTGTTATTTTATGCTTAAAATAAAGCTTCTGCAATTCTTTTAGTCGGACCGGAATTTCCCATGGTGTAAAAGTGTAACACGGGTGCACCTAATTCTTTTAATCCCTTACATTGTTCGATCATCCACTCAATACCTACTTCTTTAACGTCTTTTTCTGATTTACAGGCTGAGATGGCTTCGCTCAATTCCATTGGGATATCTAAATGAAAAGTCTTTGGCAGACTAATCAGCTGCTTACTGCCGGTAATGGGTTTTAAGCCTGGAATAATGGGAACGTTAATGCCATTCTCCCGGCATTTATTAACAAACCTTTTGTATTTCTCATTGTCGTAAAACATTTGGGTTACTATGAATTCAGCACCCATGTCTACTTTTAATTTCAGGTATTTAAAATCGGTATGTAGGTTTGGAGCCTCAAAATGTTTCTCAGGATAGCCAGCTACGCCAATACAGAAGTCAGTCTTTTCAGAATTATCAATATCCTCATGCAGGTATTTACCATTGTTCATATCTATTACATGTTGAACAAGATCAGAGGCAAAAGAATGGCCCTCAGGAGTGGGTATAAAAGAACTGTCGCTTTTTCTGGCATCACCACGTAGCACGAGCACGTTGTCGATGCCCAGGAACTGCAAGTCGATTAATGCATTTTCAGTTTCATTCTTTGTGAATCCTCCGCAAATTAAATGAGGCACGGCATCCACTTTATATTTGTTCATGATAGCGGCGCAGGTTGCTACCGTACTTGGGCGTTTGCGGTAGGCCACTTTTTCTAAAAGACCATTTGGATGTTGTTTATAAATATAGTCTTCCCGTAGGTACGTAACATCAATAAATGGTGGGTTAAATTCCATTAATGGATCAATGGCATCGAATATACCCTGGATACTTTGTCCTTTTACCGGGGGTAATAATTCAAAGGAAAATAAAGTTTTTCCTTTCGCAGATTCAATATGGTCTTTTATCTTCATGTTTGGTTATCTAATTTACGCTCTATGCGACAGGCATTTTCAAAGAGCAGTATGGTTTATTAATAAGCTAAATTCGGGCTAAGCCACTTCTCTGCTTCCTCTATTGAAAGGTTTTTACGGACCGCATAATCAGTAACCTGGTCTTTGGTGATTTTACCAAGACCAAAATACCGAGACTCTGGATGGGCGAAATAAAAACCACTTACTGCTGCGGTTGGATACATGGCAAAGCTCTCCGTCAGTTTTAGCCCAATTTCCTGCTCTGCATTTAGCAATTCAAATAAAGTAGCTTTTTCGGTGTGATCAGGGCAAGCAGGGTATCCTGGAGCCGGGCGAATGCCAGCATATTCTTCCTTAATGAGTTCAACATTGCTTAATTCTTCTTCTTTCGCATAGCCCCAATATTCTTTACGTACTAGCTCATGCATTCTTTCGGCAAAGGCTTCAGCCAGGCGGTCTGCCAATGCTTTTACCATGATACTGTTGTAATCATCGTAGTCTCGTTCAAATTCTGCTACCATTTCATCACAACCAATACCAGTAGTCAAGGCGAAGCCTCCAAAATAATCTGCTTTACCAGTATCTTGCTGCGCCACAAAATCGGCTAAAGCATAGTAAGGCTCACCCGCTACTTTCTCGCTTTGCTGGCGCAGGGTATGTATAGTGACAGGTTGTTTTCCTGCAACGTCTAAAATAATGTCATCTCCATTAGCTTTTGCTGGCCAAAATCCGATAACGGCCTTTGCTTTTAAGCTTTTCTCTTTAACAATTTTCTTTAGTAGGATCTGTGCATCTTCAAAAAGTTTTGTTGCTTCTACACCAATCAATTTATCAGTTAATATTCTGGGGTAACTGCCTTTCAATTCCCAAGTATGGAAAAAAGGTGTCCAGTCTATATAGGGAACCAGTTCTGTTAAAGGGTAATCTTCAAAGATTTTTGTGCCTGTAAAGGCAGGTGCCGCGGCAATTTGTTCAGAATTGATTTGAAATTTATTGGCTCTGGCCTCCTCAATAGTTTTATAACGCTTATCAGAACGTTTATTTAAATGTGCTTCGCGGGCTTTATCGTACTCCTGTCTGATAGTATTGATATAAGCATTCCGGTTATCTTTGTTCATTAAAGTGCTGCATACAGTCACACTTCTGGAAGCATCCAGCACATGTATAGCTGGGCCTGAATAATGAGGAGCAACTTTAACTGCGGCATGGATTCTGGAAGTGGTGGCACCACCAATAATCAGGGGAATTGTAAATCCTTCCCTTTCCATTTCCTTTGCAAAATGAACCATTTCATCAAGTGATGGGGTAATTAAGCCACTCAAACCGATGATGTCTGCATTAATTTCCCGCGCCTTTTTAATGATTTCCTGTGCAGGAACCATCACTCCCATATCTATAATTTCAAAATTATTACAGGCCAAAACTACGCCAACAATGTTTTTACCAATATCGTGCACATCTCCTTTTACCGTAGCCATTAATACCCTTCCTGCGAATGAACTTGTGCTGCCATCTGGATTGTCTAGTTTCTCCTGTGCAATAAATGGGAGCAAATAAGCTACTGCCTTTTTCATTACCCGGGCAGATTTCACCACTTGCGGTAAGAACATTTTTCCTGAGCCAAATAAGTCGCCCACAATGTTCATCCCGTCCATTAAAGGGCCTTCAATCACGTGTATAGGTCTATCGTATTTTTGGCGGGCTTCTTCTACATCAGCATCCAGAAATTCTATAATCCCTTTGACGAGCGAATGAGATAGCCTTTTTTCTACCGTATCCTTGCGCCATTCTTCATCCTTTACCAGGACTTTTCCTTTTGATTTTACAGTTTCTGCATAATCTACGAGGCGTTCAGTAGCGTCATCCCTGCGGTTCAGCAAAACATCTTCCACATATTCCAACAATTCCTTAGGGATCTCCTCATAAACTTCGAGCATGCCGGCGTTTACAATCCCCATGTCAAGGCCAGCTTTAATAGCATGATACAAAAAGGCAGAATGCATGGCTTCTCTTACTGAATTGTTACCCCTGAAAGAGAAGGAAATATTAGATACACCTCCACTCACTTTGGCATAAGGAAGATTTTCCTTGATCCAGCGTGTAGCGTTTATAAAATCAACAGCATAATTATTATGTTCTTCCAACCCCGTTCCCACGGTTAAAATATTGGGATCAAATATGATGTCTTCTGCAGGGAAGCCTATTTCATTCACCAATAAGTCATAAGAACGTTTACAGATTGCTTTTCTTCTTTCAAAATTATCAGCCTGTCCTTTTTCATCAAAAGCCATAACGACTACAGCAGCACCATAAGACATGATCTTACGTGCACTTTCAAGGAACTTTTCTTCTCCTTCTTTCAGGGAAATAGAGTTTACAATCCCTTTTCCCTGCAAGCATTTTAAACCAGCTTCAATTACCGTCCATTTAGATGAATCAACCATGATGGGTAATTTTGAGATGTCGGGTTCAGAAGCAATAAGGTTTAGGAATTTAGTCATTGCAGCTTCAGAATCAATCATTCCTTCATCCATGTTTACATCGATAATTTGTGCACCACCCTCCACTTGTTGCCTGGCAACGGTAAGCGCAGCCTCAAAATCGCCACTTAGAATAAGTTTAGAGAATTTTGGCGAACCTGTGATGTTAGTCCTTTCGCCGATGTTAACAAAGATACTTTCTGGGGTAACCGTAACAGCTTCTAAACCACTTAAGCGCAGGTAACGCTCCGGGCTTGGTATTTTTCTAGCTTTAAGGTTTTTTGCTTTTTTAACAATGCAGGCAATGTGATCTGGTGTAGTACCACAACAGCCACCTACGATATTCACAAAACCATGCTCCATAAAATCTTCCACGAGGTGTGCAGTTTCATGAGGTGTTTCATCATAGGCTCCAAATTCATTAGGCAAGCCAGCGTTAGGATAGGCCGACACATAGCAATTTGCTTTTGCAGCAAGTTCTTCGATATGCGGTCGCATATCTTTGGCGCCCAAAGCACAGTTGAAGCCTATGCTTAAGGGTTTAGCGTGAATGATGGAGTTTAAAAAGGCTTCTACTGTTTGGCCGGAAAGCGTTCTGCCGGAGGCATCAGTGATTGTGCCGGAGATCATTATCTCAATTTTACGACCAATTTCCTGCTCGTATTTTTTTACGGCGAATATTGCTGCTTTAGCATTCAGGGTATCGAAGATAGTTTCAATTAACAGCACATCAGCACCGCCATCAACAAGTCCTTTAACCTGTTGAAAGTAAGCGTCTTCCAATTCGTCAAAAGTTAAGGCCCTATAACCAGGGTCATTTACGTCTGGTGAAATGGATAACGTTCTATTGGTAGGTCCCACAGCCCCTGCTACAAAGCATTTACGGTCTGGATGCGCAGCCATAAATTCAGTAACGGCTTCTTTTGCAATTTTTGATCCTGCAAAGCTCATTTCATAATCCAGTGTTTCCATCTGGTAATCAGCTAAGGATATTCTTTGCGTACTGAAGGTGTTCGTTTCAATGATATCTGCTCCTGCGGCTAAATATTCGAGGTGAATAGATTTTATGATATCGGGGCGAGTGAGGTTAAGGAGGTCATTATTGCCTTTAACATCACAAGGGTGATTTTTAAAGCGCTCACCTCTAAAATCCTCTTCTGTTAATACATGCCGCTGTATCATAGTACCCATTGCGCCATCTATAATTAAAATTCGTTTTTCCAGTTCTTCTTTGATACTCATGCTTTGTCTTTTTTAAGAGTAGGGTGATCCCACAGGATGATTTGACATCACCTAAAGAGGGGGTTACGATACAAAAAAGCTTATTCGGGATTCCGGTAAGGAGTCGATTCAACTTATCTTTCCGAAACGATTTTAAGCCGTTTCAGTAGAATGTAGCACCTTGTAAGCACAGGTTGCTAAGACATCGCAGGGTCTAATCCCTCCGTCTTTCTCTATAAGCTTTACAAAAGTGCAATAAAGAAAAATGATTTCCAAAGAAAACATCATGAAACCTAATAAAATTGCAAAGGCCACGCAAAATTGCATGGCCTTCCAAATTATATTCTGAATAATGTTATTTTCTACTTCCGAATATTCTTAATAAGAAAAGGAAAATATTGATGAAATCAAGGTATAGAGATAGGGCGCCCATGATTGCCAGTTTTTTACTGTCTGTTGCTGCAATTTGGTCACCATTTTCTTCAATTCCTTCTCCAATGCGTTTTAACTTTTGCACATCATAAGCTGTTAATGCAGTGAAGATGGCTACACCAAAGAAACTCATGATGTAATCAAATTGTGAGCTGCCAATAAACATATTGACTATACTTGCGATTACCAAGCCAACTACGCCAACCATTAATATTGGTCCGAATTTACTTAAATCTGTATTTGTGGTATAGCCTAAAACTGCCATGATGCCAAAAATACCTGCTGCAGCAGCAAAACAAGCGACTACAGATCCTAATTGATAGGTTAATAGGATGAAGCTTAAACTTACGCCGGTTAAGACAGCATAAAGGATGAATACCCCAAGCAGGGCATTGTAAGAAAGTTTACTTAAACCTGTACTCATTAAAAGAACCAGTCCAAGCGGGGCGAACATCGCAATATAACCCAATATAGTCATTCCGGTACGTTGACCATCTGCATTGTATTTTACTAAATAATCCATAGCTGCTGGAGTGTTAGCCATATATAAAGCTGCTAAAGTTGATAAACCCAGGGCAATGAACATCCATAAGAAAACATTTGCAAAAAATCTTTTTGCAACCATTCCTTTTTCATCCTGAACAATTTCAGGTCTTTGCACCCAGTTGAAATTATTGTTGTTATCCATTTGTTTTTTAATTTTATTTAAAGATAATGATTGTTTTGTACTTACAAAAGCTATGCCCCTAGTCTTTTTGTCAGGATTTCTTCAACTTTCTTGAAAATTTGTAAGGGTTTTAAGGTTCTCCATGCCAATTCGTCTAATAATCCGCCGAAATTTATATAATAGTCAATATTACTTTCTCGGAATTCATCAATCACATGTGCGTTGAAATTGATCCCGCAGATCCAGCCATCTTCCACATCCTGAAACCACTCTTCATAATAACTATCTTCCGAGGAATGAAAATTAAGTACATTTTCACCTATCAAAATAAATTTGTTAATACCCTCGTCAATCATCAATTCCAGGATTTCCCGCTTCAGTAGCATGATGTCATTATTAATGGCATCATTCCATTCGCCCATAAATTCGATGATGGCATAATTACTATCGTAGTCAACATAAAGTACCTTTAAATACAATGTATTAGAACCAAAATCATCCCATTGCGGGTGTATTAAAAAGTTATATAATTGTTTATCAAAATAGAACTCTGAATACTCTGTATTATAAAAAGGGGAACGCTCGTCTTCTGCAGCGATGTAATCATCCCTCCATTGATAATAAGGTTCTATTTCGTGCATAAGCTTTATCTTTTTTTATTGTCCGGCTGCTTCAATCGCTTTACGTACACTTCCATAACGCATAAGCAGGTCTTCTGCATGGTCATGATTAATGTTTAGTGCTGCCATTATCATTTGTGCTCCTCTGTCTACCAATTTATGATTTGTTAACTGCATGTCCACCATTTTATTGCCTTTAATTTTGCCTAACCTGATCATGACAGTGGTGCTGAGCATGTTCAGTACTAATTTTTGAGCTGTCCCAGATTTCATACGTGTAGAGCCTGTCAGAAATTCTGGGCCTACAACCACTTCAACTGGAAAATCACTTTCTTCAGCAATAGGGCCTCCTTCATTGCAAACAATGCAGCCTGTCAAAATACCATGTTTACGGGCGGTATTTAAGCCACCAACAACATAAGGGGTTGTTCCAGATGCAGCCAGCCCAATAAGGCTATCTTTTTCATTGATTTGGTATTCTTGTAAATCGACCCAGGCTTGTTTAGAATCATCTTCTGCATTTTCGACAGCTTTCCTGATGGCTATATCACCTCCGGCAATAATTCCAACTACAAAATCAAAAGGAACACCAAATGTTGGAGGGCATTCTGAGGCGTCAACCACACCTAGTCGACCGCTGGTGCCTGCACCTATATAAAAAAGGCGACCTCCGTTTTGCATACGTTCAGAGACAGCAGTAGCTAATTTTTCAATTTGTGGAATTGATTTTTCTACGGCTAGTGGAACAGTCTTGTCTTCCTGGTTAATCCCTTTTAAAATTTCAAGGACAGACATCTTGTCTATATCATTATACCTGGATTCTTGTTCGGTGACTCTTATCATATACAGTTTTTTGCTAAATTTCGTTAATTTCTTTCTAAATTAGAAATCGTAATATAAATCTGCAAATATAATGTTTAAATTTTTTAAATTCATAAGGCTAGTTTAGGTTAAATAACTTGGTTATTTCATAGCTTTGTGCAACAGCTGTTAAATGAATAAATATACCCGTCAAAATCTACTTATTGCACTCACTTATTCAGTAACTTTAATAGGTGGAATGTTTCTTGGTTATAAGTTTCTGAAAGATCAGGGCTATCAACTTTCAAAGCCTGTTGTTCAGGGCTTTAACAACACGGAAAAGGTAGATGAAATTATTCACCTTATCGATAGAAATTATGTTGATGAGGTCAATACAGATACTTTATATCATTTACCAATTGACAGTATCTTACATCAGCTGGATCCTCACAGTATGTACTTACCCCCAAAAGAGGCTAATGAACAAATGGAAATGCTGGAGGGAAATTTTCAGGGTATTGGTGTTGAATATTATGTGCTGAATGATACGCTGCTGGTGACTAGTGTAGTTATGTCTGGTCCGGCCTATAATTCTGGTATAAAACCAGGTGATAGGATACTTAAAATAGATGATTTTTTTGTTAGCGGAATGCATTTGCCAAAAGAGCAGATGATAGGTAAAATTAAGGGTGAAAAAGGAACTCCGGTACGTTTAGTGGTGCTCCGCCCGGGCGTTACTCAGCCCCTGGTCTTAAAAATAAAAAGAAGCAATGTTTTAGTGAGTAGTATTGATGCTTCTTATATGCTAAATGAAAATATGGGGTATATCCGTATTAGTAAATTTGGCGCAAATACCGATGTTAATTTTACGGATTCCTTAAAAGTATTGAAGTCACTGGGCATGACCAAGCTTGTTCTTGATTTAAGGGATAACGGTGGAGGATACTTGAGTGCAGCGACAGGTTTAGCTAACCAGATTCTTGCAGAAAACAAACTGATTGTATACACTGAGGGAAAACATGAGCCCAGAACAGATTATATTGCAACGGGTGGGGGGATGTTTGAACATGGTAAGTTGGCTATCCTAATTAATGAACATACCGCTTCGGCAAGTGAAATTCTAGCTGGTGCAGTACAAGATCTCGATAGAGGCATCATTATTGGTCGCCGCTCTTTTGGTAAAGGACTCGTACAAGAGCAATTTGCTTTTGGAGATGGTTCTGCACTTAATTTAACTATAGCAAGGTATTACACGCCATTGGGGCGCAGTATACAGAAATCTTATAAAGATGGGTATAAGGCTTATCAAAACGAGTTGGAAGAGCGCTTTAATGATGGAGAGCTAACGGATAAAAAACAAAAAGCTAAGGATAGCCTGAAGAAAAATGTAGCCTTTATAACAGGTGCTGGGAAAAAGGTGTTTGGCGGTGGCGGTATTCATCCTGATGTGTTTGTGAAATTGGATACGCTTGGCCTTAATCAATTTTACCACAAGTTGATTTCACAAAAGTTGTTGTTTGATTTTGTCTTTGATGTTTTGGGCAGCAGATATACCAGCAATTATCTAGAACAAAATATGGGTACTTTTAACGTTAGTCCGATAGACTTTCATTCTTTCGTAAAATACTTGGAACGCAAAAAGGTCATTATAGACAAACAGCAGCTTAATGCAGCAAAACCGTTGATTTATAATGACCTGAGGGTACTTTTATATAAGTATCATTTGGGAGATTCGGGCTATTACAGAGCCCTAAACCAATATGATAATATGATAAAGCAGGCTATAGTAAGCCTGCAGTAATCATTTATTTTTGTCTAAAATAGATTTGGATTGGCACGCCTTTAAAATCAAAATGCTCTCTTAATTTGTTTTCAATAAAGCGTTTATAAGGTTCCTTAATGTACTGTGGTAAATTGCAGAAGAAGGCAAACATGGGCGAGGTTGCATTAATTTGTGTGGCATACTTCACTTTGATGTATTTACCCTTCATGGATGGTGGTGGATAGTTTTCAATGATAGGCAACATCACATCATTTAATTTGGAGGTTGGAACTTTCTTAGCCCTGTTTTTATAAACTTCTAAAGCAGTTTCAATGGCTTGAAAAATACGTTGTTTGTTCAAAACTGAAACGAAAACGATGGGCACATCAGTGAAAGGCTGTAGTTTTGTGCGGATCTGCTCTTCAAAAACTTTAACCGTTTGGTTGTTCTTTTCAATCAAATCCCATTTGTTTACTAAAATCACGATTCCTTTTTTGTTCTTTTCTGCAAGGTGGAAGATATTGACATCCTGAGATTCCAGGCCTTCAACAGCATCAACCATCAAGAGAACCACGTCTGCTTCTTCCAAAGCTTTAATGGTACGCATCACAGAGTAAAACTCAATATTTTCTTTTACTTTAGTTTTTTTACGCAATCCGGCAGTATCAATAAACATGAATTCATGCCCGAATTGGTTATAATGGATGTGGATTGAATCTCTTGTTGTTCCGGCAATTGGGGTTACGATATTTCTTTCTTTACCAATTAAAGCGTTAATTAAAGATGATTTTCCAACATTAGGACGACCAACGATTGTTAGTTTAGGCAAGGCATTTTCTTCTTCCGGAATATCTTCAAAATGCTTGATGACATCATCCAGTAGATCTCCCGTTCCAGAACCGGTCATGGAAGAGATAGAATAAATCTCTCCTAAGCCAAAGTTGTAAAACACGAAAGCTTCATTTTCTAGAGCAGTATTGTCAACTTTGTTAACAACAATAAAAACTGGTTTTTTGCTTCTTCTTAATAAAGCAGCAATTTCGTCGTCAAGATCTGTAATTCCAGTGGTTACATCTACCATAAATAATAAAACGGTAGCTTCTTCAATGGCAATAACAACCTGTTCACGGATGGCTGCCTCAAAAACATCTTCTGAATTTGCAACATAGCCTCCTGTGTCAATTACAGTAAAATTTTTGTCTGTCCACTCTGCTGAACCATAATGGCGGTCGCGGGTTACGCCACTAAAATCATCAACAATTGCTTTACGACTTTCAGTTAAGCGATTAAAAAGGGTAGATTTGCCTACGTTCGGTCTTCCGACGATTGCGATAATGTTACTCATATGTTTAGTGAATTGTATTAATTATTAAGGGGTTGCAAAGGTAGGTTTAATTTTCGTACCCGAAACTTTTTAAATAATTCTTTTTGCTGCGCCAATCTGGCAATACTTTAACAAAGGTTTCAAGGAAAACTTTCTGATCCAAAAATTTCTCAATATCCTTACGGGCTTCAGTTCCAACTTTTTTTAACATGGATCCGCCTTTTCCAATAAGAATGTTCTTTTGGGAGTCGCGTTCCACAATAATTTCTGCACTGATCCTGGTGATGTTCTCTTCTTCTTTAAAAGATTTGATGATCACTTCTGTGCTATAAGGGATTTCTTTTTGATAATTGTTGAAGATTTTCTCTCTGATGATTTCAGAAACGAAGAATTTTTGACTCCTGTCTGTCAATTCTTCTTTATCATAATAAGCAGGATGTTCTGGTATGAAGTCTAATATCATGCCTAATATTCCATCAAGATTATATTTATGCAAAGCCGAAATAGCATATATATGTTTAGGGTTTAACTTTTCCTGCCAATAGGCAGTTTTTTCTTCCACTTCAGCTTGCGTGGCATTGTCAATCTTATTAATAAGAACCACCATAGGGATGGTTGTGTTAATAATCTTCTCCAGAACATCATTTTCATCATGCTCTTCATTAATATCAGTTACAAACAGCAGTAGGTCTGCATCAGACAATGCGCCTTTCACAGAATTCATCATTGAATCCTGTAATCCGTAACGCGGTTTTATGATACCCGGCGTGTCGGAAAAAACGATTTGATAGGCTTCCTCATTAACAATTCCTAGAATACGGTGACGAGTAGTTTGGGCTTTCGGAGTAATAATAGAAAGCTTTTCACCCACCAAGGCATTCATTAACGTTGATTTGCCCACATTGGGCTTTCCTATTATACTTACAAAACCTGCTTTATGTGACATGAAAATAAATTTTAAAATAAACTTGCACCACAAAGAAACGAATTATATCTTTGCATTCCAATTCGGAGGAAGAGTTAAGGATTTGACAATAACTTTTAAATTGTATAAAGTGCGGGGTGGAGCAGTTGGTAGCTCGTCGGGCTCATAACCCGAAGGTCATCAGTTCGAGTCTGGTCCCCGCTACCTGAGAATTCGTAACAGTAATGTTATGGCAATTCAATGGCCCGTTCGTCTAGGGGTGAGGACGCCAGATTTTCATTCTGGAAACAGGGGTTCGATTCCCCTACGGGCTACAAAATGTAAGTAATGCACGCTTATATTTTTAATAGAATAGTGCATTTAAAGTGCGGGGTGGAGCAGTTGGTAGCTCGTCGGGCTCATAACCCGAAGGTCATCAGTTCGAGTCTGGTCCCCGCTACCAAGGATACAAAATGTAAGTTATGCATGCTTATGTTTTTAATAAAACAGTGCATATAAAGTGCGGGGTGGAGCAGTTGGTAGCTCGTCGGGCTCATAACCCGAAGGTCATCAGTTCGAGTCTGGTCCCCGCTACCTGAGAATTCATAACAGCAATGTTGTGGCAATTCAATGGCCCGCTCGTCTACCGGTTAGGACGTCAGATTTTCATTCTGGAAATAGGGGTTCGATTCCCCTGCGGGCTACATAAACCCACTTTACATAAGTAGAGTGGGTTTTTTTCTTTTTGAACAGTTAAACCTGCGTTCTGAAAGCTTTTATCTTTGCATAGAATTTTATTCCTATTTTCATCGGTGGATTAATAGCCGGGTAATCCTCATTGAAAATGATTTCTAAGACGTTTTGATGATAATAACTTTTCACTTAACTTTATGGTTGTTGAACCTGTATAATCAGGTGAGCTTTATTCTCTTTAAAAACATAAATACACTTTATGAAAACAAATAGTCCAATATTAAAATATGGCCTTTCCCTTTCTTTGGCAGGTCTATTGCTTACTTGCGCAGTGCTGCTGATGAGTAACAGGGAAATCAGTGATTTCCCTAATTCCCATAAAACCATAACAGAAGCAGATTTGAAACTGGAAACAGTTGTTACCGGATTAAATCTGCCATGGGCAACTGCTTTTCTTCCAGATGGAAGATTACTTGTCACTGAACGTGTTGGAAAACTCCGTCTTGTGAAAGATGGCGTTCTGGATCCTCAAGAAATTACCGGACTTCCAGCGATTTTGTTTAAAGGGCAGGGAGGTCTTCTTGATGTGGTGCTACATCCTGACTATCGATCAAACGGATTTATTTATATCAGTTATTCTTCTCCAAAGGCTGCTGGGGAAGAAGGTGATGAAGGTGGTGCCAATACTGCACTTCTTCGCGCAAAATTAAAAGACCATGCACTCACAGAAGTTCAGGTGCTGTATAAAGCGATGCCAAATGTAAAATCGTCGCCACACTTTGGCGGGCGTATAGTGTTTGATAAAAAAGGCTATGTCTTCTTATCCGTTGGTGAACGAGGACAAAAACAAAATTCACAAAACCTGGGTAAAATTCAAGGAAAAGTTGTTCGCCTGCATGATGATGGTAAAATACCTAGCGACAATCCTTTTGTGAAAACGGCAGGTGCGAAACCAGAAATATGGAGCTATGGTCACCGTAATCCTCAAGGAATGGTCATTCATCCAAAAACCGGTGTGATATGGGAGCATGAACATGGCCCTCAGGGAGGAGATGAATTAAACATTGTTCAGCGGGGTAAAAATTATGGCTGGCCACTGGTAACTTTTGGAATTGATTATGACAACAGCATTATTTCCAAAGATACTGCAGCAACCGGAATTGAACAACCCATAATTTACTGGAAGCCCTCTATTGCGCCATGCGGCATGACCTTTATTAACAGTAAAAAATTTAAAGATTGGAATGGAGATTTGCTTGTTGGATCGCTCAAATTTATGTACTTGCAACACCTGGTGGTAAGGGACAATAAAGTAGTAAAAAGAGAGATTATTTTTGAGAAAATCGGTAGGGTAAGAGATATTCGCCAGGGTCCTGATGGTAATATTTATGTGGTTCTGGAAAATTCAGGCAGTATTGTTCGTATTAGTCCAAAAGGCTAACCACTTTAATCATCGTATCACACTAGCAAAATATATTCTTCAATTCAATCAACGATTATGAAATTACTGCCAACATTATTTTGCGGAATTATTTTTAGTTTTTCCTTCCTAGCTAATCAGGACGCTGAACTGGATAAAAGCATTGAAAGGGGGAAAACGATCTATAAAGAGAGTTGTATTACTTGTCACATGGGGCAGGGAGAAGGTGTTTTAGGTGCTTTCCCTCCGCTTGCGAAAGCAGACTATCTCCTTAAAACACCAGAAAAGGCTATAAGTGCCATTAAATTTGGCTTGCAGGGCAAAATTGTAGTGAATTTAAAAGAATACGATAACATGATGCCAAACCCTGGATTGAGTAATGATGAGGTCGCAGATGTAATGAATTATATTCAAAACTCCTGGGGAAATACTTCTAACAAAAAGATGGTTACAGAAGAAATGGTTGAGGCGGTGAAATTAAAATAGTTTGCTAGTTACGCAACGATATTGTTACTGTATTTTTGTCCGTAGCAGTCTTGATTATAAATTAAATAACTTAATATTGATTTACCAAATCGTTTTAAAAATTGACTTAACGTTAATAAAAGTCAATTATTTATAATAATAGTGCATAAAAAACCGGTTTCTAACAACAAAAGTGTTTGATCCGGTTTTTTTTAAGCAAATAACTAAAACGTTTTAGTCATGTTAACCAATTATAAATTTGTTAAGGAACGATTGTATGCATTTGTGTGCTTTTTGGTTTTCTCGTTAACTACAGAAAAGCCAAATCAATCTTCAACATAACACTGGACTGATAAAGAAGTAAAATAAATACACATACAAATGAAAATCAACCTCTTAATTTTATTCGCGACAATTTTATTTAGTAGTAATTTGTCTGCACAAGAGCCCAACCTGGTTCAATATGTAAATACTTTGCAGGGTACTAATTCTAAACATGAATTAACAAGGGGAAATACCTATCCAACAACAGCCCTGCCTTTTGGTATGCATACCTGGACGCCGCAAACAGGGAGAAATGGTGATGGATGGAAATATCAATATTTTAAAGATAAAATCAGAGGCTTTCAGCAAGCGCATCAATGTAGTTCATGGACAAGAGATTATGCAGTGTTTTCTCTGTTTCCTGAGATTGATCAATTGGTTGTAAATGAAAATGACCGCGAAGAGAAGTTCTCTCATGCAGATGAAATTGCTAAGCCTCATTATTATAAAGTTAAGTTCGAAAATCAAATTACGACAGAGATTTCACCAACTGAAAGAGGTGCTCATATCCGTTTTAGCTATCCGAAAGGAAAAAAAAGCTTCCTGGTTTGTAACCACTCAGGTTCCCTCTAACTTACTTTACTGACCTGAAAAATCGTTTAAGGTGTTATTTTCTTTGGATTTTATTTTCAGAAAAAAGCGGGG